>NZ_JBJGXI010000058.1:0-29532 GCF_045635475.1 Radiobacillus sp. PE A8.2
CTGGGTTTGACTTCATCTGTTCTGCAAAGCTCGTTATCGATACGAATAGAATGCTGGTTTATAAATCGAAATAATATGGGGCTAGGATTTACCTTTTGTGGGCTAGTAATACTAATTAACGGAATTGTTATGTAAATATTTAACAAATAAACAAGCGAACGCTTTTCTTTAATAAGAAGGCGTCTTCTTGATATGCCCTATACATTAAGGGACTAGATTTTATAAAGATGAAACATTGTGAATCTTTTCGCTTAAACTATAGGGTAGCTTTAACGCAAAACGGGATCGTCAATTGATGATCCCTATTTTTTATGGAAGCCAGAAGAAAGTATCGTTAATTCACTTACGGTTGCTTTTTTTTAATACAGAAATTTTAGGTAGATGAATGAAATTTTCGACAAAATGAAGTTAAGAAAATTACTACTTCACAAAGGGGGAGTATAAATGTTATGGAAAGAAGTTCGATAAGCATATCCAGATAAATGGGTTGTATCTGAAGCAATTGAAGCTCACTCAGATTGTAATTGTCGTATAGTAGATGACATAGCTGTAATAGATTCATTTGACGACTCAAAGGACGTTTCCGTCGTCATAATGAATTACACAAGCAAAAGCCTAGTCGTGAACTATACTTCTTCCATACATCTAGAAATGATCTCGATATACTGGAAAATAAATGGCAAGGACTTAGAAAAATGTGTTTTCTGATAATTATATAAATGATTTACACAGGAAAAGTGACAAATGGGTAAGGAATATTTCTGCAATAACTCTTGGTATTCTTATTTTTTTTCAGTTGTTTTATTATGAAGACTTGATCTACTTATTTCCAATTGGAGTAATCCTTTTTACTGCATTGAATTATTCTGTAACGGTATTCTTTGAGTGGAAATATAGTGAACACCCGAAACAGGAAATGTTAACCATAACGGAGATGTTTCTTGTATCATTAACAATCATACTTGTGCTTCATTTCGAATTGCTTGGTTCTTTTAACGAAGACAAGAAGGAATTATATTGCCATAAAATATCGCTTATGCAAGTAATGATGTTCCACGAACGGAGCAGGTTAGTGTAACAATAGTCTTATTTAAAATCATTGATTGTTAAAATAAGGAATTTCCCCAACTATATTGTTCATCAACCATGTGGTATTCCAAAAATAGAAGGCGATGCATGCAATGATTGATATTAAGCTAACGGAGAGCCATAGCACAACAAGAGGATCGTCATATACTATTGGCGATCATTTTTGTTGGAAAGCACTTTTATAAGAATGTTATGTAAGGTTCACTTGACACATAAATTATACTCTGGTAGGTTTTATGTAAGGTTAACCTTACATGGGAAGAGGTACAACAATTGAAAAACAAAGTTAAGAAACTAAGACAGCAATTTGGATTATCACAAGCACAATTGGGGGAGAAGGTGCGTGTTTCAAGGCAAGCAATAAATGCAATAGAAAACAATAAGTTTGAGCCGTCGATTTGGTTGGCATATGATTTGGCAAAATTTTTCAATATGTCAATTGAGGAAATATTCGATTTTAAGGAGAGTGAAAGAAAATGAGTTTGTTAAAACAACCTATCATAAATATAAATTTTATTGGTTTTATGTCAGCTATTTATTCGTTTATTTTTATTTTCACTTCTGGTCATATGGAGTTTATTAGTATTCTTTCACATGGTGAGACACTAAATTCTGCTTTTTGGAATGGATGGTCTAATTTTCTTAGAACTGGAAACATGCGGTTCATTGGATACTTAATAATTGGCTTAACTATTGCCATAATAATATTTATCTTGATTAAGAGAAGAAAAAAATACGATGAATATCAGGTAAGTATTTTATCCAAAAGTTTGTTAGTTGCTGGTACTTTATCTATTTTAATGATTCCATTTATGATGATTCTGGTTTTGAGTGATTCAAACTATGCGGTGGAAATAATCTTCCTATTTGCATCGGTGCAATGGGTCAGTGTTTTAGTTTCGTATTTGGTTTATGTTATTAAGTTTTAATTGTGAAAAAATGTACTTCAACAAATGGGTGTTTTAACACAAGAAGAGGATCGTTATATACTATTGGCGATTCTTTTCTTCGTAAACGCAGCTTAGTTGAAGAAGGAAATAAACAAGTCTAGAATTATGAGTGAAAATGTTTTTATTTAAGGAGTAGTGAAAAATATGGAGAGCAATTCTTTAAAAGACGTACAAACAGTGTATAAACAACTATTAGATTCTTGGAATAATTGTAATGCTCGTGGAATGGCAGATTTATTTACTGAAGATGGAGAAAGCATTGGATTTGATGGAAGCCAATCAATCGGCAGGGAAGAAATATTCTCACATCTTAGTCCAATTTTTGAGCACCATCAAACAGCTCGATATGTTAGCAAAGTAAAAAATGTATATTTTTTAAGTTCTGACGTAATAATTTTACGAGCAATTGCCGGAATGGTACCACCTAAATCAAACGACATTAACCCTAATGTAAACACACACCAAACTCTTATTGTTGTAAATAAAGAAGGAAATTGGCGTATTCAACTATTCCAAAATACTCCTGCACAGTTTCACGGAAGGCCAGAATTAGTGGAACAAATGACAGAGGAGCTTAGCAAGTAGGTGTCAGGTACCTTAAAAAGACACTTGTCCTTTTTGGGTACCTGACACTCATGCCATGTTGAATTTGAATGCTTTCAAAAGGATGGGGAGTATTACGTAGATAGGATCGGAGTAAAGGAATAATAGAAAATATGCCCGCTTATACCTTTGCTAGTATAAGCGGGTTCCAGTATATTCGGAACGGCGGCTTCGAATTGAAGGAGTACATCCTCTGATATGGACAATTTTTATATCTTTGTACAAACAGAGAGTCTGACACCCCAAGTCACGAGGCGCTTAAAGGGTTTTCGAACTATCGACATTCAACTATGACATCTTCACCACAGATTTTACATACTTGGTCCGTTTCAAAGTCTTCATCCATTTTGTCAATGTTATCAGCACCAACCAGGATCATTTCATAATTGTCATAATCACAGTGGGGGCAAGTATAATCGACGCTAACAAAACACCCTGTTGAATCTTTATTAACCTCATCCCAATTTTTTGCAATCGTTCTTTTCCCCATATTTATTCCTCCAATTTCATATCCATTGAAGCAAAGAGCATTTTAAGTGTCTCTAAGTTCAACCAATCTTCGTAGGTAATCATTTTCAAGACATGACTATACGAATAATTGAACTGGATTTAGTTTCGGATGCATTAAAATTTCTCCAGTCTTGTACAAATTAGATTAATTTTTCCCTACAAGAAGAAGGATGCTTCTAGTCATCATCCTCACCAAAACCGTATTTAATGTTGTCATATCTACAGTGCGGACAAGTGACGTATGCATAAGCATTATCGCCGTCTTCCCAAGGGAGTGTTAAATCCCCTCGAGATAACGATTGCTGACAGTTTTCACACGTATTCATTATTTCACCCCCTCACATATTATTATTTACTCAGGCAGATGCCTGTTGTAAGTGCTTACCTTTGTTTGAGTCCTTCTCGCTAATATCCGCATTTTGCTGCTAATTAGACTTCTTTAGTTGAGGCTCATGGTCCAGATCAGTGAACATAGATGGACACTTTTGCTGTTTTGGACATTCACAGTACCCGATACTGTTGTTCCTATATGTATTCCACTAGTCCATTCAATAGAAGCGGCATTTCCCTTTGCTTTTAGTAGTCTTGCATCAGGTATCTGACATGGACCATGGGGTTAGGTTTATCGTCCCAGTAGGTTTCTAATTTATCTTCCCAAGCTAGAGCTGGTGCAGTGGGTGTGATGCTCACTGTCGGTTTAGCTCTACTAGTGGACTGGGACAGGAAACCTGACCCCATGTACCCCCCTACTCATGCACTATGCCTAAATGAGTGAATTTTATAAATGTTCATTCATTTTTAATTGCCAAAATTATTTGAGTGAATTATAATTGGATGTGTTAGGAAATAGATATTGAAGGAGGTTGTTAATCGTGTGTTCAAATAAATTCCATACAAGAACAATCAAATTTGCGATGTCCAAAAACCTTCTAAGGAATAAGTATTAATCCATAAGCTTAATTAACATGATTTGTGTAGAGGCTATCGTATATCGATAGTCTCTTTTTATTTGTCAAAATTCAATTGGGTTTCGTTAGTGGTTAATGGACTTTATCCTGGCACAATTGTTCTTGTAATACATTAGGAGGAAAGACAAATGATAGATTTTCAAGCGATACAATGCAAAATGGAAGAAAATGAACTAAAAAAATATTTGCAAGAGATTAAAAATGGGGAAAAAACGTGGGAAAAAGATAAAGATAAGAATGTTCTTCTTGTCAAATCGATGCTTAGTTATATTGGTACGACGGATAGTGAACTTCGAGACCATCTGATTTACAGCACTTTCTGTCAATGTGTCATAGATAACTTATTCGATCATCAACTATTAAGTGGTCTGTTAGATTATTGTTTAAGTGAATCTCTACTATTTAAAGGAATTGGTGAAAAAGACACTGATACAGTATTTACACGATCGTTTTCATCCCTCTTCATAGCCGTCACATTATATAAGGATAATAGGGATGATTTTTTACCAGCAAACGTTGTAAGTAATGCAAAAGATTCTTTAATTAAATATATTAACTTGGAAAATGATTTACGTGGATTTGTTCCAATGAAAGGATGGGCACATAGTATAGCGCATGTGGCGGACGCAATTGACGAATTAGTACAAAGTAAAAAAATCGAGCAGAACGATTACTTAGAAATTTTAACAACACTTTGGAATAAAATGTTTACTTCTAACAGTGTCTATATTCATGGAGAGGACGAAAGAATACTAAGACCCATACGTGTGATGTTAGATAAAGGATTGGAAATAAGCGAAGTTGAACGTCTAATAACAAATATACCTAGTGAGCTTCAGATTAGAAAAGAGCAAATAACGGAAGAAAATTACTGGTTCTTAGTGGCTAACTGTAAAGCATTTTTAAAAAGCCTGTATATACAGGTAGGTTCAGATATACATTTAAAAGATCTTCGACAGAACATTGAGCTTTGTTTATCAGAAATTTAGTGATTAGGAAATTCGAAACAACATCTTGTAAACGCTGAAAGGCTAACTCTTGAGAAGATTATTCTGATAGCAGGTTCGTTCATTAAGATGTAACATATTTGAACAAAGTGGATGAGGTGAAGAAATGGTTAAAGAAAATTTGGCTAATGGATTTAAAGATATTCTAGATTTAGCTAGCATGTGTAAATTCACTAATTGCACACATACAAAAGAACCACATTGTGCAGTACAAAAGGCAATCTCAGATGGTGTCCTTACACAAGATAAATTCGTTGCCTATTATAGAGAACTAAACGAAGAAGAACATATCATGAACCAAAAGAATAGAACAAAGGCGATTGATTATATGAAGCAGAGGAAACTCTTTCAGGAGCCACCTAGATAAAACAATTTTGAACTCAGTTTGACTATTAAACAATTGGGTACTTACCTTGAATAAGAAGTTGTCGATGTGGCAGCTCCTATTGCACTAAACAAGTAAAGCGTTAAGAAACGCAGAAATATGTTAAGGGGTACCGAATGGTCAACCGTAAGATTCATAATACTGATTTTTAGCAATCAGCATACGGTAATTATGAAATTGACTCAAATGATAACTAATTAAAGGAGGTATAATATGAAGCAACTATATATGAAGCAGAAGGTATTCAGCCTAAGTGGCAAATTTACGGTAAAGGATCAGCAGGAGAGGGATGTTTATTACGTGGAGGGTAGTTTTATGAAAATTCCAAAGACCTTCACCATTATGAATATTAAAAGAGATGAAGTTGCGCTTATTACCAAAAAGGTGTTCAGCTTTTTACCGAAGTTTTTTGTTGAGGTAAATGGTCGAGAGGTGTTAACGATTAAAAAGGAATTCTCTTTTTTCAAAGCGCGCTATACGATTGATGCGGTAGGTATTGAAATACATGGGAATTGGTGGGATATGGATTTTCAGGTTTTACAGCATGGTAAAATCATCGGTAAAGTGAGCAAGGAATGGTTCACATGGGGCGATAGCTACAAGGTTCAAATCTTGAATGAAGATATGGAATCCATCATGATTGCGCTTGTTGTGGCGATTGATTGTGTGAAGGCTGATCAAGCAGCTGCTAGCTCAGCTGCAACGTAGGGCAAGACTATTATTCTCCCACTCCGATGTTTTTCGTCTATTATTACGAACAGTGCCTGGCACTGTTCGTGAGAATGCACCACACCACCCATTCTGGTTTGACGTGCCGTGGCAGCAAAAGTGGAATGCTAATATATTGCGTTCAGAGTAGAGAGGTTACTATATTGGTTTATGGATATCAGATATAAAAAAATAAGCAGTCCACATTACATGTAAATTGAACTGCTTATTTTTTATTTAACAATGTTGATACCCTAGTAAGCAGGTGTTGATTACGGCGTTTAATGTATATGGTGAAAAGCACTCAGTCCTCTCTTCTGCATGATAACCTTCCGATAATTCGGTTAATAACATGGAGTAATCCTTGTATTTAATCTTCTAATTTAAAGGAATTATTTCAATTTTTATGAAAGTAAGAACGATAATCCATTATTTTCTGATATTATTATTTTATGAAGATTAGTGAGTTTGTACAATGGTGATCTTTAAACAAAACCAGCAGGTTACTTCAATAACTGTTTGTTAGATTTTAAAGCAAACTTGGTTTAAATATAATGAGAGGATGTCTGTTTTGTTTTTCTTTTTTGTTATTCTATTTTTTATTTGTGGTTATAGTTTTGTTGTAACTTCAATAAAAGCTATAAAAGAGGAAATATCTATACACCTCGCCGCTTTTCTTTTTCTTGTATGGTCTACATCAGCAGTATGGGTTACTGTGTATTTAGGAGATCTATAAAACTTTTATATTGAATTAAACGGGCAAAATAGTGTAATTAAGCATTTGAAAATTGGGTGGGAATGGCTTGGAAGATAAAATAATAAGTTCATTAAAAATAATAATTCCAAAAGTGGAACAAGGTCAAAAGGTTGTTCTCGGAATAGATGGATTAAGCCGTTCTGGTAAAACAACATTAGTAAGAAACATCGAACAGCGTATTCAAGAAACAAATATTTTCACTTGTGTTTTGCATATAGACGATTACATTGTAGAAAGAGAAAGACGCTATAACACTGGTAATGAAGAGTGGTATGAGTATTACAATTTGCAATGGGATGTAGAATGGCTAAAAGAAAATTTGTTTAAAAGACTAAAAGAATCTAATGAACTACAATTATTAACTTATGACAATAGTACCGATTCACAAAAATTACAGACTGTCAAAATACCTAATACGTGTCTAATCATAATCGAAGGAGTATTTTTACAAAGAGAAGAGTGGAGAAATCACTTCGATTTTATGATTTTTCTTGATTGTGTAAGAGATGAGAGATTCAATCGTGAAAGTGCAGAAACACAAACTAACATTGAAAAATTTGAAAAGAGATACTGGAAAGCAGAAAATTATTATTTGGAAGCAGTTTCACCAATCAAACAAGCCGATTTAGTTATTCAGAATTAAACTATATACGAACAGTGCCAGGCACTGTTCGTAATTGGAGGAAAAAACGATGGCAGAAATTTTGTTATTACACCATGTTTTAGGCAGAACGAAGGGGATTGAAGCAATCGCCGAACAACTGAGAGATGCGGGGCATACTGTGCATGTGCCAGATTTATTTGAAGGCCGCGTGTTTTCCACGCTGGAGGAAGGTTTGGTATTCGTGAAGGAAATCGGATTTGAAGAAGTAACGGCGCGCGGCGTTCGGGCAGCCAGCGAGCTTTCACGCGATGTCGTCTATGCTGGTTTTTCACTCGGTGTCCCGGCAGCACAGCAACTCGCTCAAACTCGTGAAGGAACCAGAGGCGCACTGTTTTTTCATGCTTGTCTCCCGACCTCGGCGTTCGAATCACAGTGGCCGGCAGACGTGCCTGTGCAAATTCACGCCATGAGTGCAGATCCTTTTTTCGTTGAAGACGGCGACATCAACGCGGCCCGTGAGCTTGTGGCGTCGGCCAAACACGCTGAACTTTTTCTCTACGAAGGCAAGGAACATCTCTTCACCGACAGCAGTTTACCGTCTTACGATGCTAACGCAACGAAACTTGTGATCAAGCGGGTTCTCGACTTTCTTGAATAATTTTTACGAACAGTGCCTGGCACTGTTCGTAGGTAGAAACTCTTTCTGAAAGGAAAGATAAGGATACCATTGAGAAGTGTACCAGATACAGTGTATCCACAGTATCCTAGAACCCCACTGCTTTAGCTGTGGGAGTTGTCAGTGTTTAGTTGAATCAAATAGTTTGTCAAATTTATAATTGATGAAAAGGGGTTCATTTGTGAGAGAATACATATACGTATTAAAATTAATTCCTAGGTTATATGAAGAGAAGAATTGGACGAACGAAGACCAAGACATAGTTGGACAACATTTTATAAGACTAAAAAATTACTGCGATAAAGGACAAGTAATTACGGCAGGTAAGACAGACAGAGAAGATGAAAAAGGATTTGGGATTGTTATTTTTAAAGAAGAAAACGATGAAAAAGCAGAAGCATTTAAAAATGAAGACCCAGCAATAATGCATGGTATTATGACTGCCGAAGTTTTTCCCTATAGAACAGCACTTGGAATAGATGGTAGAAGTATATAGTGACCAAATAACACGAAGAGTGCCTGGCACTGTTCGTATGCCACTTCCGTTATTACCTGCAAACACAAAAAATATAGGTTTATGGTTGTGCATTAAGATTCACCATCTTTTTTTAGAGGAACAATATCACCATTAGGGAATTCTTTTACAAGTTCACCATTTTTTTCATATACAATATATGTGTTGTTTACTTTTGCATCTATCCTAGCCCGTTCACCAGTCATTTTAGCCCATTTACTTAACCATTCATATTTTCTTTTTGGTTCATTGTTTTGTACTTCTAACATAAGCAACACCACCTTTAATTAAATTATATCAGATTGTTTATTAATGTTATAAGGTATTCAATAAGTTTTACACTTTGTGATGAAAATCACTTAAACAAACGGGTGCTAATGTACAACAAGGAAAGGTGCTGATATACAGGGTTAGTGCCCTTTCTTGTTGAAGTAAAGGGTAGGTTTATGTAATAAGGTTAATCCAACATACTTAGAAGATAATAAGGACAAATTATAAAAAAGAATGCAAGAGGTGTAATATGAAACAATTTGTACTAATTATATTAACTGTCTCTTTTTTAGTAATTTGTCCTTCCTATTCAAAGGCGGTAAATACGCCTTGTAGTATGGTTTTAAACCCTATTGATCAAGAACTGAAAAATACAAAGGGAGTAGCTTTGGTTTATAAAGTTCAGTTACGTCCGCCAAGTTTTGCAAGAACAAATATAAGTATTCTTGGAGTACATCTTCCAAAGCCATCATCCTATGGAAATTACGATAGTTACGAGGGTTTTGCTTTCACAGCAGAGGAAATTAGTTGGCGGTTCAAACTGTATCCTACTCCCGAACAAGAAAGTCCAACTTGGGCTGGAAGGTTCGATGAAATTACAGCGAAAATGGGAGAGAATGTAGTAGTTCAGGTACGTCTGTCTAATTCTAAAACAGAAAAATTAGGACCGAGTATATTAGAAAGTAATATCAAAAGTTGTAAGTAGATATTAAACTAACGGGAGGCTTATCTGGAACAATAAACGTAGACCTTATTGCGTTAAAGTGCAGGAATGTGGAATAAGAAAACATTTGTTATATGAAATAATTATTTGATTCCTATTTCTGTACATAATTTCGTGGGAAAGAAGGTAGTGCTGTGAAAACAACAGAAAGTTTTACCGACAAGGCCGATATGTATGCGAAATATCGCCTCAGTTACCCTAATGAATATATCGATTATTTGTTTTCAGCTAACCATCTGAAAGGGGATCGGATTGCGGCTGATATTGGTTCAGGTACGGGGATATTCAGCAGCCAGCTGCTTGAAAGAGGTTTAAATGTTATTGGAGTTGAGCCAAATGATGAAATGAGAAAGATGGCTGAGGAATCGTTAAAACTATTTTCTCGTTTTAAATCAATAAAAGCAACTGCTGAAAATACCAATTTAAAAGAGAATAGTGTGGATTTAGTAACTGTTGCCCAGGCATTTCATTGGTTTGATAGAGAAGCATTCAAAATCGAATGTCAACGGATTTTAAAACAAAAGGCAAATGTTGCTCTTGTTTGGAATAGCAGAGATTTAACTAATCCGATAATTAAAGAGAATGCAGAAATTTGCCAAAAGACCTGTTCAAATTTCAAAGGATTTAGCGGTGGAATAGAAGAAACTCCAGAAGTATTTTACAGCTTTTTTAAGGATGGAAAGTATGAGTTTAAAAATTATCAAAATGATTTACTTTTTAATTTTGAAGGTTTTTTGGGAAGGAATTTATCAGCTTCCTATGCACCGAAAAAAAATGACGAAGAGTATGAAAGTTTTGTTTTTCTCCTGTCAGAATTATTCGAGAAATATAGTAAGAATGGAAAAATTGTTCTCCAAAACGTAACTCGAAGCTATATAGGCAATGTTTAAACAGCTGTCTTTAATCGAAGTACCTATTTGAATTTTAGATTATCACTTACTAATTACGATCTTTAACAAAACCAGCTAACAATACGAACAGTTCCTGGCACTGTTCGTAAATCGATTTTTAAGAAAAACAAGAACGATAATTCATTATTTTCTGATATTATTATAGTATGAAGATTAGTGAGTTCGTGAAATGATGATCTGAAACGGACAGGAAAGTTAAAGAAGAATTGAGGAGGGTTATTCATTTTATCAAGAAAAACAACCATATATATATTGGTTTTAGTGATGGTTGTGTCAATGGGCTTAAATTATTATCTTTATCACCAAAATAAAGGATTTAAAATGTCAATTGGTTCAGATTATTTGGTAACAGTTAGACAGACTCTCTTTGAATTAAATACTCCGATTGACTTTTGGATAGAGGAGTTAAATAAGGACAATAGTGATGTTCTTTTAGAAAGATATAAGGGAGAGTTAGAAACGTTAGCAGATGATTTTTCAGATATTAATGGAAAAATAGGAATGATAGGTGACCAGCTTCGTACACTCTCTGACCTTTACTCAGAATTAGAAAATACAATGCGTGAAACCGATGATAAAGAAAATATATCAGAAATTCGGGAGGAAATTGTTAAATATCAACACTTCATAGTTGAAATCTTGAAGGATATGGAAAATAAACTTGAAGAAGATAAATTGTTGTGGTATCAAGAATTATCTAACCCTGATTCCGAAACTACAAACAAAGTTTGGGATGAGTTTAAAACATTTGAAAAACTTCAGAGTGGATCTTAAATTAACCAGCTACTGAGAGTAATTAATTATTAAAGTAACGGAGAACGTATCTTGAACAAGTGGGGGTCAAACTTGGATATTGTCGGAATAGCAATCTTACTAATTGTTTTCTTTTCATCTAGTATTATTGAGAGAAGGCTAAAATCAATTGAAAAACAAAACAATCGTGTAATACAAATCTTAGAAGAAATAAGAGATGAAAAATAATGATATTTTCAAAACGGTGCGATTGTTCAACAAGATTATCGTTTGTTTCCCTTAACGTGAAGAAATGTTTAATAATTGTTAAATGAGGTGGAACAGCCATGGAATATTTTTATCCGATTGGAAATGATCCTGAAAATGAACCGTTGCTGGAACTGTTACCTAATGGATATATGTTTGCTTCAAAGATCTTCTATCCTTTTATTATGATGCCAAAGCTTTGGCACTCGAGCAATAGTGAAATTCCTCATAAATACTATCCTGTGAAAGAAGATATTCTTAAGTTTGGAAAACCTTTAACTTGGGAGGAACTTCGGAAAAGTAGTGGTCTAAGAAATATCGCGGAAATGTCCATCGCTGTAACTGCTGCCTTAACAGGAGCAGAATATTGCAGAAAAGTATATCGAAGACCCGACCTTTCCAACAAGCTAGAGAATCATTTAGTAGAGAATATTTACTTTCCATTAGAAGATCAATTTTCTGTGCTGTTAATGCGCGATATGTTGTCTGTTTTAGCTTCAAATGGAGCAAAGAGGATTAAATTTGCAACTATTAGTGGTGAGCAAGGTACATACAAAATATCAGATATAAATGCAGAAATGATTATTAAGCTATGTTCTGAACCGATAACGATTTGTGATGAAAATAAAGATTTTATTTTTACTTGTAATTTTGATGAAGTTGCTGCGGTTTTCTCTGCAAAAAAGGATTGTAGGGAGTTATTGACTAGAAATCATCTTGAGGGAATTATCTTTGATGAAAAAACACCTTTAGTGTGGGAGAACTACAACTATTTCTTATTAAAGTAACCATTAGTGCCCGAGTGTAAGAAGAGGTGGAGGATTAAATGTGAATAATAAAATGAAAAGAATCATTATAGGTGTAGTTGGGTTATTTATAATTTCATTTGTTATAATGACTTGGTTTTATCCCTATTCATTTGTTAGTGTTTATAAAAGTTATGCTTTCAAACCTGATCCAATTGTTGTCGATCAATATGTTAACGATTTAGAAGAGTTTAAAAGTTCATATCAAGAAGATCTAGACGAATTAACAACGGAAAGTAATTATGATTTAACTATTGACCGTACTCAATATTTGCTTCCTTTATTTGAACAAGATTGGTTAGTAAGTAAAGTACCTGTTAAGATGAGTATAGATGATTTAGGTGAAATATTATTCGAAGTTAAAAACGCTAGAAAGATTTTGTTAGAACTTATAGCTAACGAAGATTATACACAAGAACAAAGGCATTATTTAGTCAATAGTATTGAAAGTTTATTGTCATTAGAAGAAGAAATTGTTGATATAAAAACTGGAATTGCTGAATCAAGAAAGACATTAAGAATTCAATTTAATAATCTTCACGGGAGTTTTTTAGGGAATTTTATGATGTTTGAAATTTTTTATGAACGGTCAAGAAAAGATTAATTAAACAGGTAAATTTAATTGAAGAAGGTAATAAAATTGGACCACACACGTTAGATATGTCTAATGTGTGTGGTCCTTTTAGTGTCAATTGTTTCCTTTTCTAATGGCTCACATTCCCATAGACCCAGAAAAGCCTGCAGACATGCGATGAAAGAGAAAAATGCTAATGTTCATACAACATGTTGTGCAATCTATGTAACTATATCTGTAAAGTGTTCCTCTTATATTGAGATACGAAAATCCGATTGTTATACTACTTTAGAAACATGGCTATGTATCGCGATGAACGAAGGGAGGTTGCAATTTGAAAGTCAAACTTGACATTAATAATGAGCGTTATGATGAAATCAAATCTGCACTCGAAGTACGAGGAATTGAAATAGATGATACTGCCGACTTGGTATTAAGTGAAACCAATAGCTTCATTGATCATCTGATTGTGAGAGAAAAAGGAAAAAATGCGCGGATCATTGTATTGGTAGAGGATATTGTTTGTATCGAATCGTTCGGTCATACAGTTGAGGTAGGGACGAAAGAAGCACAATACCAAGCTACCGACCGATTATACCGAATTGTCAGTTTGCTCGATCCAACAAAATTTTTGCGTATAAGTAATTCTGTTGTGATTGCAACAAATAAGGTTAAACGAATTACACCTACTCTTTCGTCAAAGTTTATCCTTACCATGACTAATGGTAAAAGAGTTGATGTAACAAGAAGCTATTACTACATTTTTAAAGAATATTTCGGAATATAGAGGAGGCAATTACATGGGTTTTCCTATTTATTTTCTCGCAGTGTTTGCAATTCTAATTATATTAGTCGCTACCGTTACTGTCTATTTTCAAGTTTATAAACGGCATATCAATAGGGCTTTAGGAGCAACCGAGGGCAAGCGTAAAATGGTTCCTCCAAATAAAATCGCTATTGTTATGACCATAGTAGTTTTATTGATTGGCTTATTGATTAGCTATTTTGCGGGATATGTTAATGCCTATAAAGATTACGAAGAAGATGCATGGGTGATGTCACATTCTGATATTCAGACATTCTATGCAGAAGTAAAAGAAGTTGGCGAGAGATCTTTATTGGTTGATGGTATATCCCTCAATGATGAGAATTACCGAGGTGATTTTCAATATGATGTATGGGCAGAAGTGAGTATATATCAGCAGGATACGCTTATCCAGCTTTCTGATTTATCAGAAGGTGATTTGGTTTCAATCACACTAGTCACCGACCGCGCAGACATTACTAATATCTTCAAGATTCAGCTATTAGAGGACAAGAAGTAACCTTGTGTTGTGATCGATACGAACAGTGCCTGGCACTGTTCGTAAAAAGTTCATTTACCATACTCATCATTCAATGATTGAGAAAATAATTTATAATTATAGTTATCAAAAGGTATCATTACAACGTTTTTGTATATACTAGTATATACAAATTTATTTAGGGTGTAATATAATGGAAAAAAATCATAAATGGGTGTATATCATGTCTATTACGGCTAAAAAATGGGGAAATAGTATCGGTGTTCGTATACCTTTTAAATTAGCTCAAAAATATGGTGTGGAAAACGGCACTGAATTAGAAGTATATGACTTGCAAGATGGAATGATGTTAAAAGTATCAGATAGACCAACATTGGATTCCCTTCTTTCTCGCTGTGAAGGAGAAAACCCTGTTGGAGAATTGTTTGGTGACACGGTTGGAAAGGAAGAATTATAATGCAAGTACCAGATAGAGGTGACCTTATTTATCTAGACTTTCCCTCCCAGACTGGAACAGAGCAGGCTGGAAGAAGACCTGCTCTTGTTATATCCCCTGAAAAATTCAATCTTGTCACAGGTTATGCATCCGTATGTCCAATCAGTAGGACACAAAGAAAATGGGGTTTCCATATACCTATTCCAGATGGTCTTGATTTTGAAGGTGTCATTATTACCGATCAAATTATAAATTTAGATTGGAAAACAAGAAATGCTGAGGTGAAAGGAAAAGTACCGAATGACTTTGTAAATAAAGTTGTACAAGTGATACATACATATATTTATGAAGATTATGATGAACGAAATGGCGGCTTTTAACATACAGGAGAGAATCCCCTTTCAAATTGTCGGATTTTCTGAATGATGAATAGTCTCTTTTTTTGAATTAAGGGAACATTAACTCCACCGTCTTTAAATGCTATTTCTTTTTGCATTATTCCTTACCGTCCATACTTAAAGTGTGAGGTGAATGTATGGACATTTATCGGAACAATATTCACTTTCACTCCTTACATTTGAACCCTTAATTATTCCTCCATTTCATAATATCCACGGTCGTCTCCATAATACTTGTTATATCGTTTCTTAAACTTATAGAAAAGATAAGAACCAATTACCTTTACGATCGCGTAGCCTGGAATACCAAGAATGACACCGACAACACCGAATAAATTACCTGCAATCAATAGCACAAGAATAATCGTTAAAGGATGGATTTTCATCGTTCTCCCCATGATATTTGGAGAAACGAAATTCCCTTCTAAAAATTGAACAGCGATCCACACGATTGCTAGCTTTAACAACATAAATGGAGAGCTAACGATGGCAATGATTGCAGCTGGAATAATCGCTATTGTTGGGCCTAAATAAGGCACAACACTTGTTACTGCTGCGACAATAGCCAACGTGAATGCATAATCAAGTCCGATGATAAGATAACCGATAAATAATAAAATGCCAATCACCGTAGCAACAATAATCTGCCCTTGAATGTAAGAACCAACTTGCGTATCAATATTATTTAAGATTTGTTTTGTATCATCTCTAAATTTAGGTGGAAACAATTTAATCGTAAATCGTTGAAATTTCTTACCATCCTTTAATAGGAAAAATAAGATAAATGGAAAGGTTACAATCGATACAATCGTACTTGTAATTGTACTAGCAACATTCTGTATGCCTTGAAAACCATTAGAAAGATAAGTTCCGATTAATTGAGGCAATTCACCTAATCGCTCCATTACCCAGTTATAACCATCATCATAATATGGCCCTAAAAAAGAATTCTGCATCCATTCTGTTGTGCTGTCTCCTAGCTGTTTTAGATAATTAGGAAAGCTTTGAATTAAATCTTTGATTTGCGCTTCAATAGAAGGAGCAGTTAACAGGATAATTCCAGTTAAAACACCACTTATACCGAGAATTAGGATGATAATTCCCCAAATTCTTTTAATACGAAGTCGTTCGAGCAAATCTACAATTGGGTTAAGTAGATAGTAAGCAATAAATGCTAAAATTATCGGAGCTGCTATGGTAGACAAAATGACCTTCAGTGGATAGAAGATAAAAGCAACTTTCGTATAAATAAAGATAGTAATACCTATTAATATAAAAAAAGCTAATATGTAAAAAATGTTTTTACCGCCAATTAATTTTAAAAATCTATGTTGTTCCTCCATGAAAGACATCCCCTTTAAAGCTAATTTATGCTTATTATTATATATCCGAAGTGTTGTACATAAAAACATTATATATACAATCCACCTGTTCAAGTCACCAACATGGCTGGTTATTCACTTCCTTTGAAACAAAATCCTTGTACGAACAGTGCCTGGCACTGTTCGACAAAAAAATAACTAAGACCCATTCTGCACTTCGAAAAGGTCCTTAGTTACTTATAGTGCTATATTACTAATTTCTTGCAACTTTGATTTATGGTGGTCTTTTTATAATCTAATTACTAGACTTACTAATCACTCGGGTCATGGAAAGCAACCTGATTTCGTCCCTTTTCTTTTGCCACATACAACGCATTATCACAGCGGGACAGTAAGGTGCTATGGGTATCACCTTCTATGTAGGTGGCTACTCCAAAGCTGGCTGTTGTTTGGCCTACTTCGTTAAATGAATGATTTTCAAAGTGCTGTCTCAGCTCCTCAGCGAGTTCCATTGCCTCGACAGTTCCTGTATAAGGTGAAATTACTAAAAATTCCTCACCACCCCATCGTCCAACCAAGTCGGTTTTGAGAACTTTTTCTTTTATAAGGTCTGCTGTTTCCTTAAGTATGATATCACCGACTTGATGGCCAAACTTGTCATTGACGTCTTTGAAATGGTCTACGTCTATCAAAATAAGTGATAATGAAGTGTCGTTTGTTTTAACTGTCTGTAGCTGTTTATCTAATTCGGCATCCAGCCGCAATCGATTTGGAATCCTAGTGAGTCGGTCTGTATTGGCGAGCTGCACAAGCGTTTGTTTTGTTGCCTCGAGTTGCTTTGTTCGCTCCTGGACTTTTTCTTCTAGTTTATCGTTCATATCTTTCCTCATTAAGTTTATCTTATCACCCAGTGCTAATGAGAGAAAGATCGCTTCAAAGCAAGCGGCGGTTGCCGGTACTTTTTCATAGAGACCTGGATTAATAGGAATCCATCCTAGAAAGCCGAAGCCTTGAATAAGCATCGATCCAAGTAAGACCGTCCAACCGATCATGTAGAAACGAGCCATTTTAAAGCCTTTTAGTAACATTATTAAACCCGTGATCCAAAGAGATGTAGAGACAATCAGGGTAAGAACAATAATTGCATTATTGACAGCTTCAAGGTTTGGCACGGCAAAGGTAGATAAAAGAGACAAAATAGTCAGATATAAAAAGATGTTTAGTATCTTGTTATGTTTTGGTAAATGGGTTTTCAGTTCTAGAAATTCTTTGCCAAATAATATCATAAAACCAACCAGTAACAAGCAACTTATTGGTAATGTCCGAAAGAGCAACCAGTCAGGAAAAATGTGGCCAACAAGTTCAAGATCAAACGCATTCATCGTGGCTTGATATGCCATAAAGCTGAACATATAACATACATAGAAAATATACGCTTTCTCTTTAAGAGAAAAAAACAAAAATAGGTTATACAGCATGAGCGCAAGTAGAAAGCCATAAAATAAACCAGTTGAAATCTTATAAGTAATGACTCTTTCAAGAAAACCTGTATCTGTATATAAAAAAGAGCTGAACATGAGTGGCATTTCCCCGTAAAGCGCAATATACACTTCTGTCACATCAGGGTCTTCAAATGTAAATAAGCTAGCAAAGTATCTGATCGGTTGACTATCGAGTCCTGCAATCCCACCTTTTTGAACAGTGTAAGTTCCATCTTTTTTGACAAAATAGGCATCAACGTGATCTTGTTTGTCAATGCTTTCTAACACGTAGCCACTCGGGTTTCCTTGTATCACATCATCCAGAGATAGACGAAGCCAAATCGTATCAGTTGTATGCCAAAAAAAAGGATATTTTTGAGTGCTCGGTGTAAAGTATGGATCATAAGTTCCACTAATTAAGTCTTCAACCGTTACTTCATTGGATGAATCATGAAATACATCGTAGTGGGGTCCGAGTATGATACGACTTGCTTCAGAAGATCCCTTAACTGAAAGAGGAATCAATAACAGCATTAATACCAAGAAGACAGCAACCCGGTAAATTTGATAAAGTAGCTTTGTCTGAACCACGATTGGACCTTCCTTCCAAGTTGTTTAATTTATTCCATCTATGTATTATACGCTATTTTAAATACTGTGCCGAAAGAATTTGGTTTATAGAATCCTCTATAACTTGTGTGTTCTATAAACCAAATCTTTTACAATCCTTGAAAGAAAAAATAATAGAGACATTTAATTAACCAACAAACGTAGGTCGTTGTCGATACCGAAGCTCTTATTGAATTAAATGACAGTTTAGCATCATAAAAGAAACTTAAACCCCGCATTATACGTCTAATAATTAAAAGGGGGAAATCTTATAATGAGATATTTTTGGTTGCTACCCTGTGTATTAATAAGTTTAATACTTTTATCAGGATGCGGAAGTTCTTCGAGTAATAGTTCTAAAGGAACTGACTGGGAACCTACAATACATGAAACTGTCAACAACCTTGAAGGAGTAACTATGATTGTAAAGGATGGAAAGGTCTCTACTACTGGATTGACTGTTACTTTTGAGAATAAGGCTGACAAGGAATGTATTTATGGTGAATATTTTATGTTGGAAAAGAAAATAGAAGGTAGTTGGTATCAAGTCCCTGTGACCTTAGATGGTAACTACGGGTTTAATGATATTGGCTATGAATTGAATGCTTCAGATGTTAGTGAATGGACAGCTGATTGGGAATGGCTGTATGGAAGTCTGGATACTGGTGAGTACCGTATAGTGAAAGATGTACTTGATTTTAGAAAAGCAGGAGACTATGATAAGTTCTATTTGGCTGCGGAGTTTACAATCGATTAACAAAAATCCACGTGTCAAGAGTTCAGATTAAGGAGGGATTTTATGTTTTTATTTAATAAAAGAGTTGTGTATATCGGATATTCAATTGGAAAATTGTATCAGGTAAGGCGGGTATAAAAAAGGAAGGTATTAAAAATGTCTACAAAGTCGTAAATCATCATGGTCCATGTTTAAATCAATGGACACCAAGAGGAAACTTTTGTAGTTTAGGAATGAATATGGATTATGAGAAACAATATGTTGTATATGTCAAAAAAGTTGACTGGGAAAAAGCAAACTATCTTGTTAACAAAGTTTTTTTAAAAAACTAGAAATGATAAAACCATTGCCACCTGAAAAGGGTTTTGAAAATCAAGATATAAAGCGATTGTTAAATAATTAGATATTCAACAAACGGATGGTTATATGTGTTATAACGGTTTTGGTTGCTATTAACTTACAATGTGATTTTAAGAGTTGTCTGGATTATAATAGAAACAAATGGAGGGATGCTTCATGAAGTGGCAAGAAGTTAGGGAGCTATTTCCTAATCAATTTCTTTTAGTTTCCATAATAGATTATCACATAAAAGGTGATAAGAAGGTCGTAGATGAAGTAGCGCCTATTCGACCAATTGCAGATGAGGACGCAACGAAAGAACTGTTTAAGACGAAAGAAGGTACTATTGTTTACCATACAGCGAATGAAGAATTCGTCATTCATATTCGAAGAGATCCTTTAATGAAAGTGAGACGAATTCAATGAATATTTTTTACAATGGACAGTTACTTACGACAGCAGTAACTGTTGTTTATCGTGGGAGAACATTGATAATTGATGACGTTATCATCGATACTGGATCATCTCACACTGTTATCAGTCCAGATATCCTTGAAGCAATTGGAGTCCTTTACGAAAACGGTGATAAAATTTATGAAGCATATGGTATTGGAGGGAGTGTTCCTTTTTATACTAAGGTGATGGAGGAAATAAAGATAGATACATTTTCAATTAAGGAGTTTGAATTAGATGTGGGTATGTTACCTGAAGGACATAATGGTTTGTTAGGGTTAGATATTCTTAAAGAGCATGGATTTATAATTAATATGGATAAATTAGCTATCTATCAATCGGAGTAAAGGGTTAGGATTATATTTTATAACTTAAAATCCAGAACAATCCAGATAAACAA
Organism: Radiobacillus sp. PE A8.2; assembly: GCF_045635475.1. Taxonomy (NCBI): domain Bacteria; kingdom Bacillati; phylum Bacillota; class Bacilli; order Caryophanales; family Bacillaceae; genus Radiobacillus; species Radiobacillus sp. PE A8.2. Next base: position 20,534 of record NZ_JBJGXI010000058.1, read on the forward strand.
AAAGGTTGAATGTTGTTATTTGTGCTAATGGGTGCAAAAACAGAATCAGCAGCTACTATAATCTAAGGGCAACAGGTTAGTAGAAGCCGATATGTTGGAACTTTTATTAAAAAGATAAATGCGAATATAGATAGAGGGTGGATTGAATATGAACCTCAGAATTTCCATTCATTTTAATTGGATTAGTCATTATAATATTTCATTTAGTTGGGTGTTCGGAAAATAAAACATATAGTAGTAAAACAGATTTTGAAGGGGAAGTTTTAGAATTAAAAGAAAGTAATCAAGATTTAATGGAGATTCAATCTGGAATAATCGAGCAAGGCTACGAAAGAGAACTACTATTATCATTTGACGATAAAAGTGATTTTAAAACATTACAAAAAGGATCAAACGTCAAGGTTTGGATAGATGGCAATTTAAACGATAGTCAGCCACCACAAGGGCGATTAGGAAAGTATGAAGTAGATGAATAACTTTGCTTCACTAACTGGAACTTTAATATGATATGCAATGAAATATATTGATCATGACCGATTGTTAAACAGTTACATTTATATCTGAAGAATTGTTCGTGATATGCATAAAGGTGAACAGAATAGAGTGGATAGAGAGGGAGATGCATAAATGCTATTAACTCCTATTGGCCCAATTAAATTGTTTGTTAATAATGATGAAATCAATTTCAAGGCAACGAAGGTTTCTTTAGATAAAAGATGCTCAGATGTTAATGGCAGATATCTAATTGAGTATAAATTTAGTAATAATTCAAAGGTCCAGAAGATCCGATGCTGCCTACCATCAATTGATATAGAGGGAGACATTGAAAGTGGTGAAAGGTTCGAAACAATTGCTTTTTATAAAAATTCTACCAAACTTACAATTGGCGCAGAGGCGAGTTTTGGTTTGGAGACGGAATACGGTTATGACTATACAGGGAATTATTTGAGTAATGGAATTCAATGTGAAACAAATTCATCTACCAAAAATCAAATTTTTCATTTCGGTGCTAGCTGGATTCAACCGTTCACCGAGGATAATGATCATCAAACTTGGTACGGTGCTGATCCAACATTGATGGGGGTCTCTAAGGAACGATAGTATCCTTAAAAAGTGCCTGGCACCTATTACATGGCAATACGGTCATTTAATTATCTTCAGTTATGTGTAATAGCTTTTGCTTCAACGTATTTCTTTTATCATCTCGGCATTTTTAGTAAAAGGTCATTGGTTGTTTTGGAACGCGGCACTGTGAAGGCGTCCAGAACTAAGCGGTCACAGAAGTCCTTATTATACCTTGGATTCCAGTTTTGATGTTTTGACGGCCACCACAGCACTAATTTACCAATAACAAACCTCTGAAACTACAATTTCAGTTAAATAAGTGCGCTGGTGGCCGCTCCATTCTAAAAATGGCTCTTTTGTCACAGATAAGCGCAGTGGTGGCCGTCAGCGACTCCCCGTCATGCCCAGCCCCCAATACACCACCGAGCACTCACTCCTCCTCATAATCCGGCAACATTGCTTTCCTAATAGTATAACCTTATAGGCGTCTTAAAATTATTGAATTTTGCTGCTAATGAAGGTATGATTTTAGTTATTGTAATTATGATACTTGCTTAACATTAAAGGAGCGTATATATAGATGGACTATGATGTTATTATAGTAGGCGCGGGCTCGATGGGCATGGCTGCAGGCTATTACTTAGCAAAACAAGGGAAGCGTGTATTATTAATTGATTCCCATAATCCTCCGCATGCTGAAGGATCTCACCATGGGGAAACAAGAATTATACGACATGCTTATGGTGAAGGGGAAAGCTATGTTGAAATGGCTTTACGTGCGCAAGAGCTATGGTATGAACTTGAGGAGCAATCTGACGAGAAGATTTTTATTCCTACTGGAGTTATTAATGTTGGAAAACCAGAATCAACCTTTATTCAAAACGTGATTCGTAGTGCCAATAGTTATTCCTTGAATGTAGAGCAATTAACTGCCGATGAAATTAATCAACGTTGGACTGGCTTTCGTGTGCCAGAAGGATATGTGGGCTGTTTTGAGGTAGATTCAGGAGTATTAATGAGTGAGAATTGTATTAGGGCGTTCCGTAAACAAGCAGAAGCACATGGTGCAGTGCTTAAGGTTAATGCCCCCGTAACATCGATCTCTATTTTTGAAAATAGTGTAAAAGTGGAAACAGCTGAGGAAAGCTTTACGGCAGAATCTTTAATCATGACGCCTGGAGCAGGTACAAGAATGCTTCTTCCATTAGTAAAGTTGGAATTACCACTGCAAGAGGAGCGAAATACATTCTCTTGGTTTGACACAGACGAAAGTATCTACAATGCGACTGCGTTTCCGGCCTTTTCATTTGAATTACCAACGGAAACATATTACGGATTTCCAAGCATTGATCAAGCAGGTGTCAAAATAGGGCGACACGATGGTGGGATTCCAAGAGATATGAGCCAACCGTTAGATGAATTTGGCACATATGAACAAGATGAGCGAGATGTAAGTCGTTATGCTGAACGGTGTATGCCAAAAGTTGGTGCCCATAATATCGGTAGGGCATGTACGTACACGATGACTCCAGACGGGGATTTTATCATTGATAAGCACCCTGATCATGAGCATGTTATTATTGCTTGCGGATTTTCAGGACATGGATTTAAATTCAGTAGTGTGATCGGAGAGATTTTAAGCCAATTGGTGACGGGAAATCGTGAAACAGCATTAGATATTAGTCCTTTTTCTATAAAAAGATTTCCAAAATAATGTAAATATTACCGTTATTTGATATTCGCAAAGTTTGTCTAATATTGTTGACAAGTTTGCGGCAACACGATATGATGTGAAAATATTAACTAAATAGTATGCTTATCAAGAGTGATTGAGGGACAAGGCCCAATGACATCCAGCAACCTTCTTTAAAGAAAGGTGCTACATCCTACAGAAGATTTTTTCTGAAAGATAAGGTTTTTATAAAATAAAGAGCCTCTTTCAATTGAAATGGGCTCTTTTTTATACTGGAATAATCGTCAGAACGACTGTTGCTTCAAAACATAAAGTAAACGGGGATGTTTAAGTGGGAGTCTACGGACGCTAATACAGTGCTGAACTGCAGCGTTTGAGAAAGCAAAGGAGTAGAGTTATATGTTAGTACTTGAAGGAATTCGGAAGGTTTACGGTGAGGGTGGAGAAAACCCCGTTGAAGCTTTAAAAGATATAAACCTCGAGGTGAAAAAAGGCGAAATATTCGGTGTTGTCGGCTATAGCGGTGCAGGTAAGAGCTCGTTGATCCGTTGTGTAAATTTATTGGAAAAGCCTACCTCGGGAAAAGTGAAAGTGAACGGAATTGATCTAACAAAATTATCTCCTAAAAAGCTAAGAGCGGAACGTAAGAAAATAGGGATGATTTTCCAACAGTTTAATCTTTTACATTCGAAAACGGCGTTTGGAAATGTTGCTATGCCACTTATTTTAGAAGGCTATAGCAAAGATGAGATTGAGAAAAAAGTAACGAAGCTTCTCTCTTTTGTAGGTCTAGCAGATAAAGCAGATCATTATCCTGAGCAACTTTCCGGTGGACAGAAGCAAAGAGTTGGTATTGCTAGAGCGCTAGCAACCGATCCACACGTATTATTGTGTGATGAGGCTACTTCGGCACTTGATCCAGATACAACGAACAACGTGTTAGAACTGTTAAAGCAGGTTCGTGAAGAGTTAGGTATTACGATTCTATTAATCACCCATGAGATGAACGTGATTAGAGACATTTGTGATCGCGTAGCCGTGCTAGATGGTGGCGTAATTGTGGAACAGGATACTACTATTAATTTGTTTACTGAACCGAAAACAGCGATAGCTAGGAGCTTTGTTCGGACCGTATTAAATGATGCGTTACCAGAAGCAACTTTAAGAAAAGTTTTAGAAAAAAGTGCTTCTAATTCTGTATATCGAATTCTGTATAAAGGGGAATCTGCTAATGATCCATTACTTTCTGATGTTGCTAAGAATTTCAGCGTAGATATTAACGTCATCTATGGAACAATTACAGAACTTCAAGGACAGCCGTTTGGTAATATTATTGTGGAATTGAACGGGGAAGCAAGTGAGATTACTAAAGTCGTTGACTTTATTAAAGGGAAAAAGGTGACGATTAAGGAGGTAGTGCCAGATGCAGTTTGATTGGGCTTGGTTTTGGCCTGAATTATTAGGGTCTCTTAATGAAACATTGTATATGATCATCGTCACTTTCCTAATTTCAATCTTAATCGGGATCCCACTCGGAATCATTTTAGTTGTTACGAGGGAACAGGGCATTTTAGAAAATAAAGCTGTATTTAAAGTGTTGAATGTTATTGTAAATGTACTCAGGTCGATTCCATTTATTATCTTAATCGTTGCAATCATTCCATTTACGCGATTCATTGTAGGAACATCAATCGGTACAACTGCAGCGATTGTTCCATTAGTGTTTTATACAGCACCGTATATTGGTAGATTAGTGGAAAACTCATTATTAGAAGTTGGTTCAGGTACGATTGAACTAGCACAAGCGATGGGGGCAACACCTTGGCAGATTATTTGGCGGTTTTTATTGCCAGAAGCTCTAGGATCGTTAATTCTATCATTAACGATCGCGATTATTGGTTTAATTGGTGCAACAGCAATGGCTGGTGCTGTAGGTGCAGGGGGTATTGGTGACTTAGCTATCTCGTACGGTTACAACCAATTCCAAACAGAAGTGATGATTATTACGGTTATTATCCTTGTGATTATGGTTCAACTTGTGCAGTCACTAGGCAACTATTTTTCAAGAAAAATAAGAAGATCTTAATGTGTTAGTTTCAGGGTGTATTTCGGTCACTCTATTATAAAAATTACAACAAGAAGGAGAAAGACGATATGAAGAAAACTTTATTTGCGTTTGCAGCATTATTACTATTTATTATTGCAGGTTGTGGATCTGACAGCGAAACTGTTAAAGTCGGAACAACTACAGCAGAAACACCAACATGGGAGCTTGTGAAAGAATTAGCGGCAGAAGAAGGTATTGAAATTGAAATCATTCAGTTTAGCGATTATGTGCAACCAAACATTGCATTAGACAATGGTGAAATAGATTTAAATGCTTTCCAAACAATTAGTTACTTTGAATCTTTTATTGAAGAACGCGATTTAAACTTATCTGCAATTGGTACCACGCCAATCTGGCCGATGGGTATTTACTCTGAAGAAGTAGAAGCGTTAAGTGACATTGAAGATGGTGCACAAATCATCGTTCCAAAAGAACCAACAAACTTAGGAAGAGCGTTAATGCTCTTGCAGAAAGCAGAATTAATTTCACTTGAAGAAGGCTTTGAAGGTGCTGGTGGTTTAGAAGCTATTGCGGAAAATCCAAAGAACTTAGACATTGTCCCGGTAACTGCTGGCCAAACTGCTCGTGGCTTACAAGATGCTACAGCAGCATTGATCAACTCTGATGTTGCAATTGCGGCAGGTTTAAATCCAACGAGTGATCCAGTATTCCGTGAAGACGATCAAAACGTACCATATATTAATATCATCGCTGCACACACAGATCGTAAAGATGAAGAAGCATTACAAAAGATTGTAGAAATCTATCATTCAGATGAAGTGACAAGCTTTATCGAAGAACAATTTGATGGAGCAGCTGTTCCAGTAATCCGACCAATTGAAGAAGTGATAGGAGAATAATGAAAAGGAACCCAGTGGGGTTCCTTTTTAATAGAATAAGAAATATATAAATCTGTACAAGTGTCTAGCTCCGAGCGCCAGAAACGTAGCGACTTCACGAATCGCCTTACGATAAGTCATCATTGATTCAGGTTTTATGGAAAGTCGACTAAAAGCGGACTTGTCGTCCAACGTCGACATCCCCCTTTTGCAGGGGCATGATTCCTTTATCTCAGTCGATTCGCTCCAGTCGCTAGGTTTCTGAGCGGCGCACTGCGCTTTTCTAATTTAAGAAGCAGGAAATTTGCGCTTTTTCCATATAGAACCAAAAAATCATATGGAAAAATGTTCACATGGAAGGTCTGCACTCTATCTTATCCTACCTGCTTTTGTTTCAGTTGATCAACTTGTTTGCTAGGATAATTAACTGCTATAATCCCCATCGCGACCATCATAATCGCTAGTATAATTGAAACATTCAAGTTTTCCCCAGGTACAAAAATGGAGGAAAGGCTAGTACCGGCAACAGGTGATACGAATTTGTATATACTGATTTCACCGGCATGATTATATTTCAATAAAGAGTACCAGAGACCGAATGCTGCCGAAGAAAGTAGGGCCAAATAAATCAATAATCCCCATCCTAAAGGTGAAAAAGTGATAGCATCCTTGCTAATCTGTGGCACTCCGATAACAAGCATGAGAATTGCACCTAAACTCAATTGCCAACCAGTAACTGCAAATGGATGGATGCCTGTCGCAAGCTCTTTTGCCATAATTGTTGCAACTGCTGTGGTAACGCCAGAAAGAATCATGAATCCTTCTCCATCCCAATCAAAGCTAAGTCTTAACTCTTGCCCCCAATTGGCAATAATAATGCCAATAAAACCTGCAGTCAGTCCTATCGATTTTTTCCAATTCAAGCGATCATTTTTGTAATAATAGTGTGCCAGAATTACGGTGAAGAATGTTCCACTGGCTGCTAGGATCGAACCTTGCATCCCAGTTACTTTTGCCAAACCATTATAGAAGAAAAAGTACTGTAATGCCGTCTGTACAATACCTAATATAACCAGAACAAACAATTGCCTTCGAGTTATGAAAATTCGTTTTGGATTGATTATTAATAAGATTGCTAATACGATCACGCCCGCAAGTAAGAAACGAATGCCCGCAAATACAATTTTTGCAATGATGTCATCTGGAGCCATCTGCAGTTCTTCGTAACTAATTTTTAGCACGGGAAAGGCGCTTCCCCATAAGACAGAACAGAGGACAGCAATACTTATGACTGACCACTTTGTTTGAAATAAACCCTTCAACCAATTCATCTCCCCAAATATAGATAAGTGAAATAAGTATATCGTATGACACCTTTGACCGTTTAGCAAAAGAAATGATTGAAGGGATTATCTGGTTTGGAGCAAACGATTATAAATAGGAGGTTAAAAAGAAAATGATTTAGTAAACGAAATAACTAGAAAAATCACAATATAATTGGCATTGAAAAACGCTCAGAAATTATTAATCTCTGGGCGTTTCTTTCGATTGTCTTCTTCAACTAAAAAACAACAGCTATCTTAAAAAAACATAGAACAAAGAAGTTATCCTTCTCGCAAACCTAAGTATCTTCTTTCTTTGTCATTGACTTGCACAATATAGATGTCCCCTTTTTCGACTGGTTCATATATTTTAGTGCCGACTGGTAGTTTTGAGGCAGTAAAATTCTCAAATTCATCGCTTTCTTGTGTTTGTTTTTTAATCTCACCGATGTCTTTACCTAAAGTCAATTCCATCTCATTAACCCACTCAATATCTTCTGCATTACTATATACGACACCATTTAAGACAAAAATATCTGCATCATTATTTTTTGTTAAAATTTCTTTCACAGTTGGATTTCCGATATCACTTTCATTGATTCCATTTGTTTGATTATTACAGGCTACTAGTACAATCGATGAAAGAAGAACAAGAAATAACATTCTTTTTATCATTCCAATACCCCCTTTTAGATAATAGACGGAAATATAAGGTTTTAAGTTTCTATCTGAGGGAGCTTAAGTGCAATTTTACAAATTTTTATTTGTCTTTAATGCTAAAAGCTGCAATAAAAATAATCAATTGCGTCACTATATAATCTCATTGATGAATACAGGTTCATCTTTTGAGACCACTTGAAACAGATGACACAGTTTTTGCTTATTAAAATGAAACAATTTTTCGCTACAACACAATCATTAAATTCCCTTCTCTTATTTGCAATAGCTTTTGCTTCAACTCATTTTCCATCGAACTAATTTCTTGCTGCGCTTCCAGGCGTTTTCTTCGTCCGTCGTCTTGTATTTTTAGTACTTCATCAAGTGTAGAAACCAAACTTTCTTGTGTTGTTTTAACGTTTCAATATCAACAAGGCCCCGTTCGTTTAACTTGGCTGTTTCAGTCGTGTTTGTTTTTAACATTTCGGCATTTTTTAGTAAAAGTTCATTGGTTGTTATGGATACCTGTTTCTGAGCCTCAACCGCATGCTGTTGTCGGAACATCGTAAGAGCGATCGCTACTTGATTTTTCCATAATGGGATTGCTGTTAATATGGAGGATTGAATTTTTTCCACTAGAACCTAGCTTGTATTTTGGATTAGTCTTATTTGTGGTGCACTTTGAATCGTGATTTGCCTCCTTAATTTCAAATCATACAGTCGTTTTTCCAAACGGTCCGTAATTGTATGAGATCATTTACTTCTTGATACTTCATTTGATCATTTGTACTTTCGGCAGCTTTCCTCAGAGCAGGTATTTCCTTTTCTTGTATCTCATCAAGCTTCAGTTCTCCAGCGACAATGTAGATATTCAGCCCTTTGAAATATTCTTTGTTATTTTCATAAAGTTTCTCTAACATCGCTATATCAGATAATAGTACATCTTTATTTCGCTCTAGTTTTACACTTATAGGGTCAATTTGTACGCCAGTTTTTTGGTATTTTGAGAGAACTTCTTGCGCAGAGCTAGATAGCTTCCCGAATATCCGTTTTAAAACGTTTTGTTTCTCAGAATTCAAATCGTCTGGATTCATGAATTTTTTTTAGCCGCAGAGAGTTCATCAGTTATGTTAGAGCAGCTAGTAATGTCAGTGAATAATAGAAGATCCTATTGGATAGAACTCTATAAGATGTTATTATTCAATAACATAACCATATAGAGCTAAAGTCTACTTAAGTGAGAATAATAGAATATTACAGAACTTAAGAGCGAGAAAGCCCACTTCTTCAGATGTGGGATGAATCGCTCTTTTTTG
>NZ_JBJGXI010000059.1:0-29137 GCF_045635475.1 Radiobacillus sp. PE A8.2
CAATTATCTTCATTTGGTTCTTTGGACTATATTCGCTTTTAATTTCAGTATTATTTTTCTTAGTTAACGAGGGATTAAGATTGCTAGCACAAAATAAAACGCACAATAATTGGTATTCCGTTTTCTAATCTGATGTACTTCTTTTAGGGTAGCAAAAGTCAAAAAGCGCTGCAAAATACAGCGCAATTTTATTACTTCTCAGCTCAAAAAGATTTAGCGATAAGGATCGGAATCCATTATTGCGTAGCATACCGTTTATATTTTACTGTTCCACAGTAATTTCACCAACATCAGTACGAACTTCTAAGGTTGGTCCACCTGTGCCGATTTCCATATAAACATCGCCACCTATTGAATTGTTTTTTCCTTGTAGGTTTTCAACTTTTATATCGCCGATATCACTTTGTAAATCTAATACGATATTTTCCGGTTCATTTTCAAGTGAAACAAAGACGTCACCGACATCAGATTGAATCGAAATATCCTCCCTAAACTCTAGTATAGCAAGTCCAATCTCGCCTGTATCAGTTTCTATATCAAATGCCCCTACGCCATCTTTAATGTTTACATCGCCAACATTGGATTCAATCTCGGTTTGTTTACTAGTCATGTCATCAACGGCCAAATCTCCAACATCTAAGGACGCAATAAATTGTTCCGTGCTAATTCCGTCTATTGAAATATCACCAACATCCGTAGATACATTGAGTTCTGTGTAAAGCTTCTCTGGCAGTTGAACATCTAAATTCAAGCCTCCATTGTTAAAAGAAAACAAAGATGAAAATGAAAAATTGAAAAATTCTTTCGCATTAACGGTTATCTCTAGGGAATCGTTATTTTCTTCCACCTTAAATGTTAGGCGCTCGCGCATCTTCTCAGAGATATCTCCATGCAGATGCACATGAATATTTTCATCGTCACTTGGTTCAATCGAAACCTCAGCAACACCAACACTTATTACTATATCATCAACATTTTCTGCAGATACTTGTTTTTCTTCATCTAAACTAGACTTGTCACGTGCTGAAAATGAAAATACGTTATCACCGAATGTGATCATTCCGATTATGCCAATAATAAGAAATATAAATGCGAACAATGCTACTTTTTTCATTAGACCCTCACCCCTTTACAACTCTTACATTGAATTTAATATAGTTTATCAGAGCACGGAATAATAGCTTTCCAATGTAAAGCATCCCGATACTTAACAAAACTCCTAAACTGCAAAGCGTCATCACGACGAAAAACTCAGATACATATTGTTCTGCGAAACCCGAAATTATTGTGCCTATCCAAAGAACAGGTGATAGCGTGAACGTGAGGCCTACAGCGGCGAAAGCGACATATACACTAAAGATAGCCGCAGCTGGACCAATTACAAATATTAAATTAAAAAATAATAAAGCTATTGCTACGATGATGGACCTGGTAATGCTAGAAGTACGTTTATCTTCGATGTGGGGATAAATTTCTGGTTGATAGGCTTTTGACTCTGAAGGTGTAGCCGGTTGATTGTCGCGATAATCTGCTAGTAGTTCCCGCGCAATAAGTTGTGGATTTCCTAATTCTTGCGCTAGCTCTTGTTCTGATTTCCCTACTGCTATACCGATTGCGAAATGCTCCTCAAAATCTTGAAGCATCTCCGTGCGGTCTTGTGCAGGGACGCGGTTCAGGTAATGTCCTAATTCATCTAAAAATGCTTGTTTATTCATCTTGACTATCCTCCTTGATCAGCTGGTTGACCTGCTCATTAAATTGGCTCCATTCACTTAATAATCGATGTTTGTAAGCCGTACCATGCGCGGTGATTGCATAGTATTTCCGTGATGGACCTTCTGTAGATTCTTCCAAATATGTCGTAAAATATTGCTCTTTCGTTAACCGTCGTAACAACGGATAAATGGTACCTTCTGCAACATCCATTTGCTCTGAAATGCTTTTGGCTAACTCATAGCCATACTGGTCCTTTTTAGAAACTAGCACCAACACACAAAGTTCCAGCACGCCTTTCTTGAATTGCACATTCATCGCTTTCACCACCTACTACTGTTTATTGTTCAATACTAAGGTTGACTTATTAATGAATAACGATATACAATATGACCATCTTGCCCGAATGTTACATCAGTCCATGCTGATGCGCGTAAATCGCTGCTTGCGTACGATCTTGCACTTCAAGCTTGCTCAAAATATTACTAACGTGTACCTTGGTTGTTTTCAAAGCAATAAATAGTTGATCAGCAATTTCTTGATTCGCTTTCCCTTGAGCTATTAATAGCAAAATTTCTAACTCTCTAGGGGTTAAGGTCTCGTGTAAAGCTAGTTGGTTTTTCTGGCGCATTTTGTTCATCACTTTTGTTGTTACTTCCGGTTCAAACACAGCAGCTCCACGAAATGTCTCGCGTATTGCTCGAGCAATTTCACTTGCTTTTGATGTTTTTAATATGTAGCTTGTTGCTCCTGCTTCTAAGGCTGGGTAGACTTTGTCATCATCAATGAAACTTGTCACAACGATAATTTTTGCAGCTGGCCAAGCGTCCACGATTTGCTTCGTTGCCTCTATCCCATCCATTTCCTCCATCACTAAATCCATTAAAATAATATCCGGACGAAGTGACAGAGCTAAATCAACAGCTTGCTTCCCATTGGAGGCCTCCGCCACAATTTCTATGTCTTGTTGTGTGGATAGATACGCACTTACACCAATCCGCACCATTTCATGATCATCTACAAATAATACTTTAATCATCGCTTTCACCCTCTGCATCTATCATCGGCACCCGTACTTCTAAGCGCGTTCCTTTATTTGGTACACTAATAATTCTTATCGTAGCTCCGACTTCGGCTGCTCTTTCCTTCATATTTTGAATACCGTAGGAGCTGTTTTCTTTTTCTTCTAAGTTAAAGCCAACACCGTCATCAATGACCGTCAAAATAATCATTCCATTGCGTGCCATTAACTTAACATCAAACGACCCCGCCTTTGCATGTCTTAACGTGTTGGATACAGATTCTTGCAAGATACGAAACAAATGATCTTCTATTCCTTTATTTAAATTAACCTCTTCGACCTGACAATCGATTTCCATTGGAACCTTTTGTTGTAATTCAGCTAACAACAACTTAATTCCTTCTGTTAATGATTTCCCTCTTAGTGCAACAGGTCGCAGATGAAGCAAGAGTGCACGCATTTCTAATTGCGATTGTTGAATCATCACCTCAACTTGTTGCAACTGCTTTGAAGCAACTTCATTTAAGTTCGGATTCGACTCATTGATCGCAGACATCATCATCGAAGCAGCAAAGAGCTCTTGGCTCACCGAGTCATGTAGCTCTCTTGCCAGCCGGTTACGTTCTTCTAATATGACTTCGTTGATCCTTTTTTCCTGATCTTCCACCCGCTCGCTAATCAGCTTTTGTGACCGTCTTTTTTGTTCAATGATCTGTTTCTCTATATTTCGTAAAGCTGCTAACAAATCGATAAATTCCACTTGATCACCTAATTGACGATCATCTTGCGGCTTGCCCTGAGAAATATCATCAATCGTATCTTGTATTTCTTTTAACTGTTTGCGCCAATATAACCCGGTGCTTAACCCGCTTATGACGCCAGCAAGGATCGCAACTAATAGAACAAGAATCAAAAACGGAACTTCAAAAATATGTCGCTCCCACAAAATCTTCCAATCAGCAACTGGAAAGGCTATGAAAAATAGCGAACCAAACATAATTAGTAATACGAAAGATACTGTCACACCATTTATAACGGAGCGGTTTATGACTGATTTCATACCCGCTTCACCTCGAGCTTTCCGATTATCATCGAAGTGAATATTTTAACCTTTTGATTCGACGCATTGTAATCTGCTGATTGAAAATGTACTGATTTGTTAACTGTATTGTTTTCATAATTACCGAGAATATCATGGGAACCAAAAATAATAGAATGGTGAACACTAACCTCTACACCATAAGGAATATGCACTTGGACATTACCGACTAGATTACGAATAAAAATAACCGTCGGCACTTTTGGAATGACGGTATAATTTAGATCAATAATCGCATCGCCAATACCTGTTTGGATATTAATGTCTTCCCATTCATATGCCACATTCTCTGTACGCTGACTACCAAACCATTTGTTCTTGAATAACGGTTGTGTATGGTATATTTTTTCATCTGGTTGTTCACTGTCCATAAATTGCGGGTGGTGAACAGCCGGTTCCTGTCTTGATTGGTACCATTTATAGACAACAAAAATAATGATTGCTATGCTTAAAAATTTAAACGAAGCTGTGTTCATGATCGTAATAATAAACAGGACGACCCCTAACCAGAAAAAGACTTTGCCACTTGTCTTAAAATAAGTCTTTCTTCCGTAATATGCCGCAGCGGAAAAAAGGACGATAAGAATAAGCAGTTCTGGTCCTTTAAATAACAGCTCATATATAAATAAAACAGCCGTAATAATAAATAATATTTCAATGATGTTCTTGCCTTTTATATGCATATGGACCTCCTCTTTTTGCGGGAAGGGAATCCTGACTTATTAGTAATGGAGGGCGATTCCATTCACCCTCCTATAGATTATCATGAATCGTTTACAATGTAGAAGTACTATTTTTCTCAAGCTCTGCTAAACGCGCGTCTAACGTATGCATGCGGTAGTTTGATGATACCTGTCTTTCTAGTTGTTCAATATAATCTTCTAATTCAGCAAATTTTGCAGAGCTTTTCCCTGCGTTCAAATCTGCATATAACACTTGGTTTAAAGATTTATGTGCACGCGCAACGTTCTCACGACCTTTTAGTTCCACTCTTTTCATATGCAGATCCTTAATTTTGTATTTCATTTGCGCGTATTTCGTTTCTAATTCATCAAGATCTTTCATCGCCTTTTGTCTAATTTCCTCAAGTTTGTTAGCTCGCTCCTCAAATTGTACCTGTTCGGCATGTGCATGCTCGTACAATTCCTGTTCGTTTGCTTCTTGTGCGAGCTTTGCTTGACGCTTGCGTTTATCCGCCATCGCCTTTACCTGGTTAAATTCTCTTGTGAATTCTTGTTTTAGACGATATTGTTTTTCAACGAGCGTACGAATCTTTTGTGCTTCGCGCTCACACTGACGAACATATTCGTTAATATGCGCAAGTGGATTTTTTTGTTCCTTTTGATCTAGTACCTCATTTAAATCAGCAACGACTGTATCTTTAATACGTGTAAATAAATTTGCCATTTTGTTACATCTCCTTATTTTTAAGTAATTTAATTTTCCCATGAATGCTTGTCCATCTCTGACATAAACGCATGATCTTCTTTATCTTTCTTCCACTTCTTATAAACGTAATAGAGAAGGATGAAAGCGGCGACTCCGATAAAAGCCGGAATGTTCGCTAGGGATAACGATAAACCAATTAGTACAACAAATCCCCATAACACCTTTTCTGTTACCGATACGGCTAGAATGAATTTTTTGACTGCAACGTATGCAATCACAAGACTAATTGCTAACATAATCATTGGTCCGATGTTACTGATGATGATTATACCTGCCGTAATTGCTAGCAAAATGAACAAAAATGTTTTCACTGATTAACACCATCCTTTCTTTCATGTTCTTATCATACTGATATTCAGGACATGCCAAAACGGCCTAGGGTTATATTTTCAACTAGGACTAGAGGCTTAGTTCATCAGTAAAAAGCAGAGAGTGCCGGCAAGTGACGTACTGACTGCGGTTCAAGAACCACTTTGTTTTCCTATTGCGGTTACTCAACCACCTAAGACATATCCTTGATTCTTGGCCGTTCTTCGCACGAAGTTAAAGAAATTATCGCTATCTGCCGCCCGCTGCTTCGCCTGATCCAAGACAGAACAAAAGCGCAGAGCGCCGGTTAGCGACGTACGGACTGGACTGAACCGTAGGACCAGAGCAGGCTTCGAAGCTTTACTTCGCACGAAGAAAATTGTTCTGTATTTTCGATGGAGTAAGGAAACATGCCCCTGCATAAGGGGTATGTCGACGTTGGACGACAAGTCCGCTTTTAGTCGACCTTCCATAAAACCTGAACCGATGTTGACTTATCGTGTCATGAGGTGAGGGAAGTCACGCTAGTCGCTGGCGCTCGGAGCTGGCCTTGGCTAATGCTTAATGTTATCCACATTTAATATATTTTCTAATTTCCTATGCAATAAAAAAAAACTTGGCCGCAATCCAGCCAAGAGAATAATTAGAATAATATTTTATGATACCATGTGATCGTTCATTTTTGTTTTTACGTATAAAGGATAATCCTTCAATCTTCCTTGATAAACTAACTGTAGACGATTCCACTCTTGCAAATCCTGTGGTTTAGTCAAGCAAGGCGGTTTTTCAGTTGGATATACACCACATTCTGATAGAATAGTAGCCACAAACTGCGAACAGAAAAATGCATTTTTCCGTTGAAGCTCACGATTAATGGCGATACAGAATAAACCAACAAAGTTATACCGATAATTGTGTTCACTTTTTTCTATTTGTTGAATACTTGTTAACATTTGCTTATATTCAGTATCTGAAATGGTTAGTTTGTAGATTGCACATTTCGCTCGATTAAAAAGTACTGTTCCGATATCTTCTTTAACAAATCCAGCCACAAATGGATTTCTTGGTGTTTTCCTGCCAAAGCTATAAACTTCCCTGAGATGCAGATCAAATGCTAATGAAGCATGATTCAATGTTGATTTTGTATAAACATTAATCGCCTTAGTAAGCAACGTCCCTGTATCTGTAAAAAGCAAATAAACCTCTCTCGTCTCCATCCTAAACCCCCTTCAAGCCAAACTCCGTGTTAAAAATTTCCCGTCTATATTATCTCCTAAATATAATACATAACATGGATTATGACAAGAGGGTGTACTACATAAATAACCTTGAAACTTTAGTACACTTAAAGCTAGCATGCGACGTAGTGCATAGGTGCTCACTGCTCTTACATGTTCATCGCTCCAGACCCACGTTTGATAAAAAGTATGTAACAAAAAACTACCCTCAGCTGTGGAAAAACACGCCACTCCAGTGGGAATGGAACAGCCTGAAGTCCCCGAAGAGAGCGTTCTTTGCGATCGATAAGACGGAGGCGAAGTAAGTCTTGCTAGTTGCTGGACCATGGAGCTAGACATCTCCGAATTCTTTCTTCAAATAAAAGCCCAAATGCCTTCTGCCGTCACATACTAATGGCAAAAAACATTTGGTTCCTTCTTTTACTTCACAATCAAAACAGGACACTTCACATACTTAGCTATTTTATGACTAACACTACCTAGAATCATCGTTTGTAGTTTATTTAAGCCTCTGCTTCCAACAACTACACAGTCAAATTTGTTATCATTTGCAAATTCAACAATTACTGGTCCAGGTTCGCCATGTAAAAAGTGAATTTCATGCTTTACATTTGAATTTTCTAGTAGTTCTTTCACCGGCATTATTTTTTCATTTCGTTCACGCTTTACTTCATATTTATCAACATGGTGCAATACGTCCGCTTTTGACGTTTCGCCATCTACTACATAAACAACATCAACTGTTCCATTGAACATTTCTGCTAACTGAATCGCATGTTCAGCAGAGCGAACCGAGTGCTTGGAACCATCTGTTGCTAACAATATTCTATTAAACAATTACTTCACCTCATAAAGTATATATTTTACTAGTATATTAATGTCCGGAAGCTTTAGACATACCACTGATTCGTTTTTTCAAATGGCTACTTTCTTCATTCAAGCCTGAATAATGAACTTTGATATTACTCTGCTCAAATTTCATCTCGATTTTATCTAATGCTCCAATTGCCGAATCATCCCATAAATGAGCATATGTTAAATCAATTTCTACTTGTTCTACTGAATCAGTAAAGTCAAACTTTGCAACAAAATCATTTACAGAAGCGAAAAAGATTTGTCCGTCCACCTTATAAACCTTCTTCGAGCCATTTAGAGCAGAAATCTTGGTAACCTTCACTTTAGAAATCTTGGCGGCAAAGAAAATTGCACTTAGTACTACACCAGCTAATACGCCTTTAGAAAGGTCATGTGTTAATACTACTGTGAAAACAGTAACTAACATAACAACTGCATCCGTCCTAGGTATTTTGTGAAGATTTTTTAATGATGACCAATCAAACGTACCGATTGAAACCATAATCATCACCCCAGCTAATGCAGCCATCGGGATTTGCACGACTACCCCACCGAGTACAATAATTAAGAACATCAGAAATACCCCAGCAACGAGCGCTGATAGTCGTCCTCTACCACCAGATTTCACATTAATAACTGACTGACCGATCATTGCACAACCAGCCATACCACCGAAGAAACCAGTAATTACGTTGGCAATACCTTGACCACGGCTTTCTTTATTTTTGTCACTTTCTGTATCTGTCATATCATCCACAATATTAGCTGTTAATAGTGATTCTAGTAATCCGACAATCGCTAATGCTAATGAGTATGGAAAAATAATCATTAATGTTTCAAAATTTAATGGAATCGAAGGAATTAAGAAAATTGGTAACTGCTGTGTTAGTTCACCTAAATCGCCAACCGTTCTAATTCCCACATTACCTACAATTGCAATTGCAGTTACTACGATTATTGCTACAAGTGTTGACGGTACGGCTTTTGTTAGTTTAGGAAATAAATATATAATTGCTAATGTTAACCCAACAAGTGCGTACATGATCCAACCTTCACCCACAAAATGTTGCAGCTGTGCGGTGAATATTAATATCGCTAATGAATTAACGAAACCTACCATTACCGATCTTGGTACGAATTTCATGATACTGGCTAGCTTGAAGACACCGAATAATATTTGTAAAATCCCAGTTAAAATCGTCGCTGCTAATAAATATTGTAATCCATAATCAGCAACTAGCGTGATCATAAGCAATGCCATCGCACCTGTTGCCGCAGAGATCATACCAGGTCGTCCCCCAACAAACGCGATTACAACCGCAATAGAAAAGGACGCGTATAGTCCGACCATTGGATCTACCCCAGCAATAATAGAAAATGCAATTGCTTCAGGGATAAGCGCTAATGCTACAACGATTCCCGCTAATACATCTCCTCTTATATTACCAAACCATTCCTGTTTAATATTTTGCAAGTTCAATTTAGCACCTCTTCTTTATTTTTATAGTCAACTTCTGGCTCCCAGAAGTTAGTTCCGCTTTTCACAAAACGAATCATATCACAATAATGAATAGTTACAAAACCACAAGAAAACGCAAACATTTATTATATAGTTCTATTTCCTTCGTTTTTCTTCCGATACATACTCAACTTCACAGAAAGGACAAAAAGTTATAATGGAGCATAACCATTTATAACTCAGTATGTTTCAGCTTGTTTTTTTAATATTTGCGTTCTTCTATGGTATGATACACATATGTTAATGTATGGGGGCGTCCTGATGGAAAAAGAGATTATGACTGTATCACAAGTTGCCGAGTACCTTCAATTAAGTGAGATGACTACATATAAATTGGTACAAGAAGGAAAGATACCCGGATTCAAAATTGGGAGACATTGGCGGGTAAAACGAGATGATTTGGATGAGTTTATAGAACGGTTGAAAAAAGGGGAAAGACTTTAAGCTTGACTAGCGCCCGCAAAAGATATTCGGGCGCTTTATTACATTCATAGATTAATTTAACTCCGATATCTGAGCTTTCTTAGGCTGCTTCGCTATTAACGAACAAACTATTCCTATAATAGGAAAAACTAACGTCACGAGTATCACAGGCGTATAGCTATGAAACAAATCAAAGCCAACGCCAAATGGAAGTGGTCCAAGTGAAGATCCAATAACCCCGATCGTTGCTCCAACCCCATTAATACTACCAATATATTTTCTACCAAAATAGTTAGGCCAAATTACATTCAAACCAATTCTTTCAAAACCATTGGCAACTCCCCAAAGTGTACCAAATAGAACAGCAAGTATTAGATTGTTTGTAATTAAAAGCAATAACAGCAAGAAAATTTCAATTACAAAAATCATCGTTATTAAGTAGTTTGTTTTTATCTTTTCGGTAATAAAGCCAGAAACAAGCGTCATTGGAATTCCAACGACTGCCATTAAACTTAATACTGTAGCCGCTACACCAGCTGATAACTCATTGGTACCGAAAATAGAAATGATATGAAAGGTAATTCCAGTGTTGACCATTGCAGGAATTCCGACACATACAAGAATCGCCCAAAACGCTTTCGTCTTCATTGCTTCACTTAACGTCCAGTCTTCTTCTGCTTCTGTAATATGTGTTCCTAATATCGGTTTCAAACTAACATCGGAATGGCCATCAGGTGTAAGTCCAACGTCTTCCGGTTTATTGCGGACACCAAAAAATGCAATCGGCACAAATATTACGAGTAGCACTACTCCCCAAACCTGCCAAGCAAATTGCCAACTCCACGTTTGAATCAGCCACGTATTAATAAGTGGAAAAGACATGGCACTCGCAAAGCTACCAAGACTCATAATGCTTATCGCAAATCCTCGTTTTTTAACGAACCACTGTGCGACCAACGTATTTGGTATCAGTGACATACTTCCTTGTCCTAATAAGCGGATCAAGAAGAAACCAACCGCTAACATCCACATACTCGACACCATACTATTAAAAAAACAGGCGAGTGCTAAACCAGATCCGACGAACACCATCATTGCTCGTTGTCCAAAGCGGTCAATAAACCGTCCTACTAAAATCATGATAAAGCCGGCAACAAGCGTAGCAAACGAATAAAGCCCCGAAACTTCTGAACGCGACCAACCAAAATCGCTTATGTATTCATTAATAAAAGTCGAATTAGAATAAGTTTGACCTGGACCAGAAAAAAATACGCCTAGCCCAGCAATAAAAACAATTACCCAGCCATAATAAAATCTTTCAAAAAACTTACTTTTTATCAAAAATGATGCACCACCTTGTTGTTTATGGTTCCGGAGAAAGTAGATTAACGAGGAATAATATTAGAGAAGTTAAAAAACGCACATAGAAAACTATATCATGATTATAGCTTGATTAAAATATAAATGGTTGTTGTTCGTGCGTAAAATAACTAAATTCCGACGTAGTGCATAGGTGCTTACTGATCCTACATGTGCACCGCTCCGTCCCTACACTTTACTTTCCGCGGGGGGCTAGTGAGCCTCCTCGCGCCTTCGCGCTCCGGGGTCTCACTTACGCCACTAGTCCCGCAGGAGTCAAAGTGTAGGTACTACGCTTCATAATAGGTGTAACAGTACCCATAGTTGTGGAAAAATACGCCCCACTCCAGTGTTCCCCGCGGAAAGGGCGTTTTTTCCGCAGCGCCGAATTAGCAATCACTACTACGACGGATATCACTTCAATTATGAAGTTTAAAAAGCAACAAAACTGACGAAAAACCCTTAGAATAACAAAACCCTTGTCTCACACGACAAGGGTTTTTCAATTACTTATCCTTAAATTTTTTCAATGCTTCCGCTAAAGCATTATTAGTAAAATCATCGTCTTGTTTTTTCAAATACTTATTAACATCTTGCTTGGTTGCTTTGTTTCCTTGTTGCTTTTGTTTACGTTTATTAAATGCTGACAGTTTTTCTCTATGTCCACACACACAGGAGAATGTTTGGGCATCGCCTTCTCCACGCAACTCTAATTTCTTATGGCAGTTTGGACAGCGTGCGTTTGTTTTCTTGGCGATGTGTTTTCGCTCTCCACAAGATCGATCCTGACAAACGAGCATTTTACCTTTTTTGCCATTGATCTCTAGCATTAACTTTCCACACTCAGGACATTTGGTGCCAGTCATGTTGTCATGCTTAAACTTGTCTTCACTATTTTTTATTTCATGTACAATTGTTTTTGTATATCCTTTAATCTCATTAATGAAGCTAGCTTTATTAAGTTTACCATCCGCAATCGACGACAACTTCATTTCCCATTCCGCTGTTAAACTTGGCGATTTTAATTCGACAGGTACTAGATCAAGCAGTTGCTTACCTTTGGAGGTTAAATAAATATACTTTCCTTTTTTCTCGATCGAAAAGCTATTAAACAGTTTTTCGATAATATCGGCGCGTGTTGCTACCGTACCAAGACCACCAGTTTCGTTTAATGTTTTTGCGTGTTGCTTGTTTTGTTCTGTCATATATTTAGCCGGATTTTCCATAGCTTGTAACAACGTACCTTCTGTAAATCGCTCGGGTGGTTTCGTTTGGCCAGTTGTTAGTGAAACTTTTAAATTGGACAACTTTTCACCTTTGTTTGTTGCTGGTAGTGTTTGATCGTCGTTGTCATCTTGGTCGTCTTCGTAGCGATTATTATAAATTTCTTTCCAGCCTTGCTTCAATATGTTTTTTCCTTTAGCTGTAAAGCGCTCCCCTTCAACCAGAACGGTAATTGTTGTTTGCTCGTACTCAAAAGCAGGAGACAGTACAGCCATAAAACGTTTCACGACAAGGTCGTAGATTTTACGTTCTTTGTCATCTAAATTCGAAAGCACAACCCGCTGCTCTGTCGGGATAATCGCATGGTGGTCAGAAACTTTGTTATTATCAACAAAAGCTTTACTCGTTTTTATCGGACTTTTTAATATTTTACTTGCCGATTTTGCATATTGATCGATACCAGCAGCTTCCAAGCGATCTTTTAATGTTGGTACAATATCAGTTGAGATATACCTTGAATCTGTACGTGGATACGTTAGAATTTTATGACGTTCATACAGCTTCTGCATAATCTGTAATGTTTGTTTGCCTGAGTAGCCAAAGATTCGGTTGGCATCTCGCTGTAGCTCGGTTAGATCGTACAACTGTGGGGCATGGCTTTTTTTATGCTTTTTATCGACTTCACTAACTTGTGCCGACTTATTGTTTAACTTCTGCACAAGTTGCTCCGCTTTTTGCTTCGAAAAAATTCTCGTATTATTTGATTGTTTATCCTGCCAAGTTAATGTATAGCCGTTCTCTGTTTTTGCTTTGATTCCGTAAAAATCTTGCGGCTGAAACTGATTTATTTCTGCTTCTCTTGCTGCAATCATTTCTATCGTTGGTGTTTGCACACGGCCACTAGAAAGCTGGGCATTGAACTTCGTTGTTAGTGCACGGGTAGCATTTAAGCCAACATACCAGTCTGCTTCTGAGCGCGCGACTGCGGAAGCATATAAATTTTCATAGTTCTTCCCTGGCTGTAAGTTTTTAAAGCCATCACTGATTGCTTTATCTGTTACAGATGAAATCCACAAACGCTTCACCGGTTTGTTAACGCGTGCTTTTTCAATAATCCAACGAGCAACAAGCTCCCCTTCTCGTCCGGCATCTGTAGCGATGACAATGTTACTTACATCTTTACGTGTTAACTGGGACTTTACTGCATTAAATTGCTTACCTGTTTTTTTAATCACTACTAATTTAAGTTGCGACGGAAGCATCGGTAATTCTTCTAACTTCCAGTGTTTATATTTATCATCATAGACTTCTGGATCTGCTAATGTTACCAAATGACCCAGCGCCCAGGTAACTATGTATTGTGAACCTTCTAAATAGCCATTACCTTTTTGGTTACATTTGAGAACACGGGCAATATCCCTACCAACAGATGGCTTCTCGGCTAGTACTACTGTTTTACTCATGGATTCCATTCCTTTCGAATCTTACTTCCTTAACTTTAACACAAAATTACGTTACGGATGAAATTGATCGGCTAATGACTGAAACAAGAATGCGTTTTACTGTGGTATACTTAAAAAAGGAGGGTTATATCATGCGTGACAAGAAAAACAATGATTTTCTAAAGTCAAATAAACTTAAAGAAAATGGACTCACGTATGATGATTATGCTTCTTTAGATGATGATAATCGCTATGAATTAGTAGGTGGCCACCTAGAGCTATTGAGCCCTGCTCCAACTGTTATTCATCAGTTAGTTAGCTCCGAAATGCACAAAATTATTACGGCAAGTTGTGAATTGAACTACATTACTTTGTATGCCCCTATTGATGTCATATTGTCTTCTACAGAAGTGCGGCAGCCTGATCTTGTTCTAGTTGATCGACAACGCATGAGTATCTTAAGTAAACGTGGAATTGAGGGTGCGCCAGATCTTGTAATTGAGATTCTTTCTCCTTCCACTATAAAACGGGATAAACTTGATAAGTTGAAAACTTATGCCTTTTATCAGATTCCTGAATATTGGATTGTTGATCCAGAGGTAGGAATATTAGAAGCATATACCCTTAACCAAAAGCGGTATCAACTTACTAATATTTTTCAAGGAACAGAACTTGTAACTTCTCCTACCATTACATGCGTTTCCTTTACCATGGATGCTATCATGAAAAATATTCCAAAATTACAATAAGAGGTCACCACCTCAAAATAGGATAGTGACCTCTAATACTACTAAATCGTCCATTGATCATTAACAACTGCAACTAGCTTCCACACATCATTTTCTTTTTCATAAATGAGATATAAGCTGTTCCAATCCATGCCTCCGTATTCCTCTGATCCTTCATTATAGTATTCTACCCAGGATGCATTCGGAAATGTTTCTTCTATATTATTAATTAGGTTTCCACGATTCTGTATTTCATTAATAGTAAGTTGATCGGGATTAAGCAGTGCCTCTGCCTTTACGAATGAATCAAAATATTCAGAAGCTGTTAAATCGATTGGCTCTCCACTTCCATCATAAGTACCCCAGTGGTAAACTTGATCAGCATTTAAGAGATTAGCCACTTCGTCTTGGTTAAAACGCAATGCTTCTGACTCAATGTGCACATACGGAGAGAGTAATAATCCTCTTTCCTTATGAACGTAGTTCGCTAGCGTATCCATATCTCGCTCCGCTAAAGCCTCCATTGTTTCCTGCGCTACCTCTTCCATCGATTTTGGTTGCTGAGATTGCTCGTTTTCTGGTTCATCTTCTTCATCGATATTTTCTTCGTCATCAGGTTCTGTTACAGGTTCCTCATTCTCTTCTGGCGGATTTTCTTCCTCCATATAGTCTTCGGTAAAGAACGAAGCAATCAATTCATCGATAAGTTGTTGGTCTACAGTGTACGTCTGATCACCAATCAACAACACATTTTCACTGTTGTACCGGATCGTTTCTACTAGTTGCTGGTTTTCTCCATAGAGAAGGAACGTGATATCAAACATCAATTCATTTGCATCAAGGTCAACGGCTTCGATCGTATTGATCATCGTTTCAAAGCGTTCAAGTATAGCTGTGTCACTTGCAGTATAGGTTTCTACTCCTTGATCAGTTTCTGCTGTCGCTTTGATCTCTGTATAGTCTTCTTGAATCACGTCTGCTGTCGGTTGCTCGACAATATTCCTGAATTGGTTATCAAGTAAAGTAGATGAAAACAGTATTGCAAATAACCCTACCGCTACTAATGCCCCTATTCCGATGAAGACGGGTTGAAGCTTTGAACGAGTTGGTCGTTTTCTCGTTCTAGACCTTGAGCTTCGACTGTTTAGCATGTGCTGTATCTCCTCCTTCTTTTGTTTGTTTACGCTCGGTTTTGGCATATTTTTTAATTGCTCATCGATATTCGGAAAATTCTTCTCCATCGCTCTCCCACCCCCCTAGCTGCTGTATTAGTGCTCGTCGCGCCCTCGTTTGTGTGGATCTAACCTTACTCTCACTCCACGATAAAATTTCGGCTGTTTCCTTAATTGACAGTTCTTTGATACCTCTTAGAATAAGCACCTCTTGATAGTTGGATTTTAACGACTGAATTGCACGCGAGATACGCTGTGCTTCTTCATTGCCATAAAAAATCGATTCTGGTGTATCCGTTGACGGTATATCTAGTGTGCCGTCAAAAGAAAGAAGATCTGCCCTTTTTCGGGATTTCCTTTTGCGAAATTCATCATTCGCCACATTACGGGCGACACTATACAACCATGTTCTTGGACTTGATTGATATTGAAATTTATCAGCAGCTTTAAATGCTTTTAAGAAAACCTCCTGCACTAAGTCCTCTGCATCTTTTGGGCCAACTCGATATAGTAAAAAATGATAAATATCATCTCCATACTGATCAAACCAATCTGATACGATGTCATTACCGGGCACTTGTTCTCACCTCCAAGGTTTTCAATTTATTAGACGTATAAGTTTAAAAAAGATCGCTAATTTTCTAAAAAACTTATTAATTGGGCCTCAATGGGTTGGACAAAAAACAGTATACCCTTGAGGTGTGCTCTTTTCGTTAGCTAGCTATTTTATTAATACTGCAGATTTATTTGTGCAATTATTCAGCCCTATCAGTCAACTCATCCATAGTACCAAAGTGCCTTCCACTTCCTTATACTTATTATATAAATAGCTCTGTTACTAGCACAAGCATTTGGCTTTGTTTTAAGAATTTTACATACAATTTATCCTTTTCAACAGGATCTGACAAAAACAGATACGCTGCAATTGTCCCTATCCATTGACTTCATAGTCTTTTTCGCTTAAGCTAAGCTTTGATTACGTATTTTTTTGGAGGAATAACAAATATATGTTACAAGCAACTAATGTTAGTTTACGATATGGCGATAAAAAATTGTTCGAGGACGTTAACATCAAGTTCAACGCTGGTAATTGCTACGGTCTAATCGGTGCCAATGGTGCAGGAAAATCAACATTTCTTAAGGTTCTTTCTGGAGAAGTAGAACCTCAGTCTGGAAATGTTGCGCTTGGTAAAGATGAGCGACTAGCAATTCTAAAACAGGACCACTTTGAGTACGAGGAATACGAAGTTCTTAAAACGGTTATTATGGGCCATGAACGTTTGTATGAAATTATGGAAGAAAAAGATGCCATCTATATGAAGGGCGATTTTACCGAAGAAGACGGTATGAAAGCTGCTGAACTAGAAGGTGAATTTGCTGAGCTGAACGGTTGGGAAGCAGAATCTGATGCTGCCGTTTTACTCAAAGGGTTAGGCATCGGGGAATCACTTCACACGAAAAAAATGGCTGATTTAAATGGTTCAGATAAAGTTAAAGTATTACTCGCTCAAGCATTGTTCGGCAACCCAGATATTCTTTTACTTGATGAGCCTACCAACCACTTAGATATTAACGCGATACAATGGTTAGAAGAGTTTTTGATTAACTTCGATAACACAGTTATTGTTGTATCCCATGACCGTCACTTTTTGAATAAGGTTTGTACACATATTGCTGATGTTGATTTTGGGAAAATCCAAATTTATGTTGGTAACTATGATTTCTGGTACGAATCCAGCCAATTAGCACTGCGGATGGCAAGGGAACAGAATAAGAAAAAAGAAGAGAAAATTAAAGAGTTACAGAACTTCGTTGCCCGCTTTAGTGCCAATGCATCGAAATCAAAACAAGCTACATCTCGTAAGAAAATGCTTGAAAATATTACACTTGACGATATTAAACCGTCATCTCGTAAATACCCTTATGTCGCATTTACACCTGAGCGCGAAATCGGTAATGACCTATTGCGTGTCGAAGGTATTTCAAAAACAATTGACGGTGTAAAAGTATTAAATAAGGTTAGCTTTATCATGAATAAGGACGACAAAATTGCCTTAGTTGGTAAAGACGAAATTGCTAAAACGACATTGCTTCGTATATTAATTGGTGAACTTGAGCCAGATGAAGGAAAATATACGTGGGGTGTGACAACTTCTCAATCTTATTTCCCAAAAGACAATGCAGAGTTTTTTGAGGAAAGTGAATTAACACTTGTTGAGTGGTTACGCCAATTCTCTCCTGAAGATCAAACAGAAACATTTTTACGCGGATTTTTAGGAAGAATGTTATTCTCTGGTGAGGAAGCGTTAAAGAAAGCGAACGTTCTTTCCGGAGGGGAAAAAGTGCGTTGTATGCTATCAAAAATGATGTTAAGCAATGCGAACGTGCTATTGTTAGACGAACCTACGAACCACTTAGATTTGGAATCAATTACTGCTGTTAATAACGGTTTAATTAACTTTAAGGGATCTATTTTGTTTACATCCCATGACCAACAATTTGTAAATAGTATTGCAAATCGATTAATTGAAATTACACCAACTGGCATTGTTGACAAAGAAATGAGCTACGACGAGTATGTAGCTGATAAAAAGCTTCAGAAACAAATTGAAGCAATGTATGTTAGCTAAATTATAACGACCAAACGTATGGATGCACCCTTGTGTCCATGCGTTTTTTTATTCTCTTCGAACATTTCGTCTGTGACACATTTGTGAAATTAATCACATTATACTTGTAGTTTTTGAAACCAAGTGGTATAGTAAGTTTACAAATTATTTATGTGAATAACATCACAATATATGTGAAATAATGAACTTAATTGGAGGATGATTTACATGAAAGTAGCAGTTATTGGTTGTACACATGCCGGAACAGCAGCAATCTCAAATATATTAGCCATGTATCCAGAAGCACAAATTGATGTTTTTGAAAAAAATGATAATGTTTCGTTTTTATCTTGCGGGATTGCTTTATATGTAGGTGGAGTTGTGAAAGATGCAGCCGGTTTATTTTATGCCTCTGTAGATCAGTTTAAAAAACAAGGTGTGCGCATGCATATGAGGCATGAAGTTACATTATGCGATACGCAAAATAAACAAGTTCAAGCAAAAGATTTACGCACTGGCGTCGTGAAAAATTATACGTTTGATAAGCTAATTATTACAACTGGTTCTTGGCCAATTACGCCACCAATTCCAGGTCGAGAGTTAGACAATGTGTTATTATGCAAAAACTTTGACCATGCCAAAGAAATTATCCGTCGTGCCGAATCAGCTCAGAAGGTAGTTGTTGTCGGGGCCGGCTATATCGGCGTTGAGCTCGTAGAGGCATTTGAAGAAGGCGGTAAAGAGGTTACCTTAATCGACAGTGAATCTCGTATTTTAAATCGTTACCTTGACGAAGCTTTTACAACACCTGTGGAAGAAACGTTTGTACAACGTGGAATTACGTTAGCGTTGGATCAAACTGTTTCAGCTTTTGCAGGAGAAGGGCACGTTGAAAAAGTAATCACGAACAAAGGTGAATATGATGCAGACCTTGTCGTCATGTGTATCGGCTTCAGGCCAAACACGGGAATTGTAAAAGGACAAGTAGATATGCTTGATAATGGTGCGATTATCGTCGATCGCTACATGCAGACAAGTGTACAAGATGTGTATGCTGCCGGTGACTGCTGTGCCGCACCTTACAATCCAACACAGCAAGCAGCATATATTCCACTAGCAACAAATGCTGTAAGAATGGGAACTTTAGTAGCTCAAAACTTAGTACGTCCTGTGTTACCACACCCTGGTACACAAGGAACATCTGGTTTGAAAATATATCAACATAACATCGCGTCAACAGGGTTAACCGAAACAGCAGCACAGTTAGCAGGGTTAGCTGTATCAAGTGCTTATTTAGAAGATAATTATCGACCTGAATTCATGCCTGATAATAGCGTTATTCAAATAAAAATCGTATATGAAAACACTACCCATCGCGTTTTAGGTGCGCAAGTAATTTCAGATACCGATTTTACACAGGCGATCAATACGTTAAGTGTGGCGATTGCAAATGGCATGACAATCGAACAGCTAGCATTAACAGATTTCTTTTTCCAACCTCACTATAATAAACCTTGGAACTTCATCAACCAAGTTGCGCTTAACGCAATGACGAATGAAGCAAAACAAGTTCAAGGAAGAGAATCGGTATTAGTTTAAGAAACATAAGTCAATGGACAACAGTCTGTTGGCTTTTCTCTTCCCTATATAAAAAACAATTTCATTTCACTGATTTTTTTGCTATCCGCCTCCACATATAGTAGGATTAAACCGTCTCCTAACTATGTGTAGATGCAGATAGCTGTATAAGGTAATTATGAAATTGATCCATATATCATATTTTTTAAGTGTTTTATTTTTTCAATATCCTTATTATTATTTTTATCCGCTCGATAACTATCTTTAGATGAAGACTCGTAAACACATAAATATTGCTTAGGATTTAACAAATAATATTTTACGTCTCCATTTATATATATTTCTAAATCCTTTAATTGTACTTTTGCGAAATTTGGTAAAGTGTCGATAATACCAAACTCAACTGACAGTTTGCTTTTAGAGAACTCATGTTCATGCAAATCAATTAAGCTATATTCCATTGAACTCATAATTTTAACTATATCATTCCAGTTATGTATAGATAATTCGGCCGGCACCTGCCACCCTCTTTTATCACCAGGCACATGTATATCTAAGTCCTTTGCGCCCCAATTATTTCCTGTAACTATTTCTAAACCAACAGATCCCATTAACAAAGGAATAATTTTAATCTCATTTAGTTCTTTAGCAATTTTAATAAATTCATCAAACTTATGATTATCCATTAAACCTCTCTCTCCTTTCGCTGCCCTTCCAGTTTAAGTAAAGTACTCACTTCGCTCTATTGTAAATTAATTTCAAAACCAAAAGAATAAGCAGACCACACAATCGGGCCTGCTAATCTCTTTGAGTATTCAAGTGTTACAAGGTGTTATTTTATTACGAATACTGTCTTCAAAATACCCACGCTCACCAAGCTCACTAACTATTTTAACTCTTAGCATTCTCCGTTAATTTCGCCGCTTGGATCAACGCTCGAATCGTTTCTGTGTCACCATGATGCAACCGATCGACAATTTTACTTCCAACGATTACACCATCACAGCTCGCACTTAATTCTTTAACTTGCTCTGGTGTTGATACACCAAATCCAGCTAGAACCGGAACGTTACTAATTGCTTTCAGGTCTTGTAGGTGTTGTGCTAAGTTGTCTTTATACGTTGTGCGCGCTCCTGTTGTACCTGTAACGGCAACAGCGTACAAGAAGCCTTCTGTTCGTTTCGCAATTTCTGTTAAACGCTCTGTGTTACTTGTTAATGCCGCTAGTCGGATAAGCGCAATCTCATGCTCTTTTAAATCTTTTGCTATTAGGTTTTCTTCTTCTAAAGGTAAATCCGGGATAATTAGGCCATCTACGCCTGCTTCCTGACATTGTTTCGCAAATGCTGTTACGCCAAACGCATGAATTGGATTAATATAAGTCATTAGTACGACTGGAATTGTGCGTTTCTCTCGGAATCTTTTCAGCTCTGCTAGAACAGACCGTAAGCTAACGCCTTGTGCTAATGCACGGAGACCTGCTTCTTGAATCGTTGGTCCATCTGCAACTGGATCTGAAAATGGAATACCAAGCTCAACAACCGTTGCTCCACTTTCCTCTAAAAAGTTCAAACGCTCTTCTAATACATCCAAACCACCGTCACCAGCCATGATATATGGAACAAATGCTTTGTTGCCAGCCTCTAGTACTTGCTTGAATGCAGCATCTAATTTTGCCTTACCCATTCGTTTCCCCTCCTAGCGCTTCTCTTACAGCTTCCACATCTTTATCACCACGGCCTGATAAACAAATCACAAGGATCTCCTCTTCGTTCATCTGCTTGGCAAGTTTCATCGTATACGCAATCGCATGCGCACTTTCCAAAGCTGGAATAATACCTTCTGTCTTTGATAAATTTTGCAGTCCTTCAAGTGCTTCTTCATCAGTGATCGAATCATAAACAACACGATCAATTTCCTTCAAGTGACTGTGCTCTGGTCCAACTCCAGGATAATCTAATCCTGCTGAAATCGAATGTGCCTCTTGGATTTGGCCGTCAACATCTTGTAGCAAGTAAGTCATTGTACCGTGCAAAATACCTTGTTGTCCATAAGTGAGCGTTGCGGCGTGCTTGCCTGTTTCCACACCAGCCCCGCCTGCTTCAACTCCATAAAGTTTCACTTGTTTATCATCAACAAATGGGTAGAACATTCCCATCGAGTTACTTCCGCCACCGATGCAAGCAACAACAGCATCTGGAAGCCGTCCTTCTTGGTCTAGCATTTGTTTTTTCGTCTCACTACCGATCACACTTTGAAAATCACGGACAATTTGCGGAAATGGATGTGGACCTACTACCGATCCGATAATATAATGTGTATCTTCTACATTTGATACCCAGTAACGCAATGCTTCATTTACTGCATCTTTTAAGGTACCACTGCCTTGGTCAACACTTTCTACACGTGCACCTAGAAGTTCCATCCGAAATACGTTAAGCTTTTGTCTGCGAATATCTTCTTTCCCCATGAAAACAACACATTCTAATCCTAGCAACGCGCAAACAGTTGCGGTTGCTACACCGTGCTGTCCTGCACCAGTTTCAGCAACCACTTTCTTTTTGCCCATTCTGAGTGTTAGCAATGCTTGCCCAAGCGCATTATTGATTTTATGAGCTCCTGTGTGGTTTAGATCTTCACGTTTCAAGTATATTTTAGGTCCACCAAGCTGCTTACTAAAATTTTCGGCGTAATACAGTGGTGTTTCTCTGCCTACATATTGTTTAAAATAATAATCTAATTCTTCTACAAATGCAGGATCATTGATTGCCTCCTTGTATGCTTGTTCTAGTTCCAAAACCGCTGGCATCAGTGTTTCAGGTACGAACCTACCTCCATAAGAGCCAAAGTGTCCCTGTTCGTTCGGTTGTGTATATGTTGTCATTTTCAGTCACCATCCTTGATAGACTTTGCCTTTGTAATAAAAGCAGTTATTTTATCCAAATCCTTTTGTCCATTTGTCTCTACTCCACTGGAAACATCTACACCGTCTGGATTAACTTCTGCTAAAGCTTGCTGCACATTTTGTTCATGCAGACCACCAGCTAGTAAGATCTTCCCTTTTAAATTTGGCATGTGTTTTGCCAGAGTCCAATCAAATTTGTCTCCATTACCGCCACGATACTTACCTGCTGGACTATCTAATAAATAATATTCACAAGCATAATTTTCGAGGACATCAAGGTCATCTTTTGATCTAACTTGAAATGCTTTTATAATTGGAAAATCTAGTTGTTCGCAAAACGCTGGTGATTCATCTCCGTGTAGCTGTACATAATCCAATCCCACCGTAGTTGCTATGTGATGAATCGTATCTACTGTTTCATTTACGAATACGCCAACTTTTTTCACATCTGCCGGTATGTGCGCCGCCACTTTTTTGGCTTGTTGAACATCAATTCGGCGCTTGCTATCTGCGAAAACAAATCCGATAAAATCAGCACCTGCGTTTGCAGCGTGCTTGGCAGCATCAATTGTTGTAATACCACAAATTTTAACCTTCATTACCGGTTCTCCTTTTGCTCAAAAGGAATGCTTAATTGATCAAACGTTGCTTGTAAATTTCCTGAACGCATCATCGTCTCGCCGACTAAAATACCCTTTACTCCAAATGATACCATTCTTTCCACATCAAGCGTCGTTTTAAATCCACTTTCACTAATCAGCAATGTGTCAGGTTTTTTAATTAGCTGTGACAATCGTTCTGTTATTGCCAAATCTACCTCAAACGTTTTTAAATTACGATTATTCACACCAATTATGTTGGCTTGTAAATCATTTGCAACCGCCATTTCCTCTTCGTTGTGCACTTCGAACAGTACCTCAAGGTTTTGTTGTGTTGCATAATCATACAATTCTTGTAATCGTGATTTTGGTAGAGCAGCGGCAATGAGTAGAATTAGATTCGCCCCATAGTCCTTAGCACGATCAATTTGAATTTCATCAATAATAAAATCTTTATTTAATAGTGGAACATCTACCACTTCTCTGACTGCTTGTAAATCTGCCATCGTCCCTTTGAAAAAAGGCTGATCGGTTAGGACTGAAATAGCACCCGCACCATATGCTTGATATTGTTTCCCTTGCTTTGGAGGATCTACATTTTCATTAATGATCCCTTTCGACGGTGAAGCTCGTTTAATTTCAGCAATTATACTCATTTTATCGGATTGTATAAAGCTATCATAAAGTGACGCTGAGATTATTTTATCTAGCTTTTGCCCTTTTTGGTAGCTTTGCTTTAAGCTTGCAACCTCTTCGGCTTTTGCTGCTAGAATTTTATCAAGAATTGTCATGTTCTACACCTCTTGCTTCTTTTGGTTACTATAATCAATTAATTTTTCTAACTTTGATAATGCTGCACCTGAATCAATACTTTCTCGAGCAAGTGCTACCCCTTCTTGTACCGTACCTGCTTTCCCATTAGCAAAGATGCCCAGGCCCGCATTCATAATTACCGTGTCTCGGTATGCACCTTTTTCTCCTTTTAACACATCGCGCAAGATGGCTGCATTTTGACTTGAATCTCCACCTTTGATCTGCTCATTATCATACACTGGTAATCCAACTTCTTCGGGATGAAGTGTAAACCGGATAATCTCGCCTCTTTCTAACAATACAAGGTGATTGTCTCCTGCCAATGATGCTTCATCCATATGGCCTGCTCCATTTATAATTAAAGCTCGCTTTCTTCCTAAACGATGGAGGGCATCTGCCATCATCTCTAGCATATCACGACGGTAAAGTCCTAGCAGTTGGGTTTGCAGTTCAACCGGGTTGGTAAGCGGTCCGATTAAGTTGAAAATTGTTGGGATTCTTAATTGCTTTCGAACACCCATAATCCGTTTCAATGCGGGGTGAACGTGTGGAGCAAATAGAAAAGCAATGCCGTTTTCTTTTAATATTTCAAAAGTTTGTTCGCTCGTTAACGACAACGAGACTCCCAAATTCTCCAACACATCCGCACTTCCTGTTTTACTAGAAACACTGCGATTTCCATGTTTTGCGACCGTAATTCCGGCACCTGCAATAACGAAGGCTGACGTTGTACTAATGTTAAAGCTTTGCGACCCATCTCCACCGGTTCCACAGTTATCCATCACATCACTGAAGGTACTAGGTAACGCCACCGATTTTTCACGAATCACATTGACTAGGCCAGCTATCTCATCTGCAGTTTCACCTTTGACTTTTAATCCTGTCAAAAATGCGCCAACTTCTGTGTCACTAATCTCATCTGAAAACATTAATTGCGCTGCCGCTTCCATTTCTTCCATCGTTAACGCTTCTTGCTTAATAAGTTTATCGAGAAACTGTTTCATAGGAATGCTCCTTTCTAATTGCCGTGAAAAAGTTTTTCAAAATCGTTTTCCCATCACCAGTTCCGATTGATTCGGGGTGGAATTGCAAGCCATAGATGGGAAGTTTGTTATGCTTAACTGCCATTATTTCATTATCGTCCATTGCTGTTGCAGTAACTTGTAACTCCGTTGGCAGATTGTCTTTTTTAATTACGAGCGAGTGATATCGCATTACCTCAAGTGGCTGTGTTAAATAGTTAAAAATCTCATCATTTTTATGCTTCAGCATCGATGTTTTTCCGTGCTTGATTTGCTTTGCGTGAACAATCTCTCCACCAAATGCTGCGCCAATTGCTTGGTGCCCTAAGCAAATTCCGAGAATCGGATATTCCTCGCCGAGCTGTTTGACAACGTCAATACATATACCCGCTTCTTGCGGTGTTCCAGGCCCCGGCGATAAAATAATTGCCTCTGGATTAAGCTTCCGTATATCGTCAATCGTTAAGCGGTCATTACGTACAACCTTTACTTGCTTACCTAACTCCGAGACATATTGAAACAAGTTGTATGTGAAAGAATCATAATTATCGATTAACAGTATCATTGGTACTTACCTCCAATAGTGATTTCGCTTTATTTAATGTTTCCTGATATTCCGCAGCAGGGTCTGAATCATAAACAATGCCAGCACCTGCCTGCACGTAAGCCTGTTGATCTTTTATTACTAATGTACGAATGGCTAACGCGAGATCAACATCACCGTTCATGTTCAAATAGCCAACCGCACCGGCATATACCCCGCGTTTTTGATTTTCCAGTTCATTTATAATTTGCATTGCTCGAATCTTCGGTGCACCTGATACGGTTCCTGCTGGTAACGTTGATATTAAGGCATCGATACCAGTGTAATCTGCGGTTAGTTGACCTTGTACTTCGGACACGATATGCATCACGTGCTGGTAACGTTCAATCGTCATATATTTCGGAATTGTTATACTTCCGATCTCACATACCCGGCCTAAATCATTCCGACTAAGATCAACTAGCATCTTGTGTTCCGCTAATTCCTTTTCATCCGCTAACAACTCTTCTCCTAGATCAATATCTTCTTGCTTTGTTTTCCCTCTTGGTCTCGTACCGGCAATTGGATTCGTAATTACCTGTTTCCCTTTTGTTTTAATTAAACTTTCCGGTGATGCACCTAAGACAATATAATCCTCGAAATCGATATAAAACATATATGGAGATGGGTTAGCACGTCTTAAGCTCCGGTAAAATGTAAATGGATCGGTATCAAAGCTAGCTTTCATCCGTTGGGATAAAACAACTTGAAAAATGTCTCCATCGGTTATGTGCTGCTTTGCTGTTTCTACCATCTCCATAAATTTCTGTTTCGTGATCGATGGTTCAAACGTTACTTTTACTGCTGGTTGGTCTTGTTCCGCTGTTTGCGTGGCGATATCTTCGTGCAATGCCTGCAACCGCTGTTCTAACTGTTGCTCTGTTTGTTCACCGTCTAAGTTAATTGCCAATACGGTTACACTTTGTTTATGGTGATCAAAGACAATCACATCCTGATAAAACATAAGGTGAACTTCTGGCATTTCAATTTCATCATCGTTTATTTTGCCAATTTCTTCGTATTGTCGAATCGCGTCATAACCGATATAGCCAATCGCACCGCCGTAAAAGGCAAAATCCAATGGAAGTGTTTTTTTCGGCATATGTTTTTTTAATACTTCAAGCGGCTTACCTGTTTCCGTTTCTGTGCGTCCGTCTGCGACATATTGGACCGTCGTTTCATTGCCAGAGCCAATCAATTCTTTATATGGGTTAATACCGATAAACGAATAACGGCTTTTCTCACCGTGTGCTGCAGAACTTTCCAACAAAAACTTTTTCCGACCTTTAATACGTTGAAACACTAGAATCGGAGTGAGTACATCTCCGTTTAACTGAATACTTTTGTACGATACCGATGCCGTTGTTTGATTCATTTTCATTCTCCTCTATTTATGATTAAAGATATTTTTTTATAATAAAAAAAGTCCCCTATCCACATCATCATGACGTAGATAGGGGACGGTTATATGTTACCGCGGTGCCACCTCTATTGAAGGAATAATCCTTCCTCTTTGGTAGTGATTATTTGTAAAAAAATTATCACCTTCCCGATAACGGGGGATACCGTTTCACCCTACTTTAATTGGTTCAGGTGATCTCTCCGAAGTCCATTCCGCCAATCTAGCTTACCGGATTTCCAGCAACACCGGTTCTCTGTAAAACATCAATTAGCGTACTATTCTTCATCAACGATTTTATATTTTTAGGTAAACAAAAAGGGCTCCACATCCGAAAAGGACGAGGAAACCCGTGGTACCACCTTAATTAGCTGCACAGCAGCTCACTTAATCGTATCAAGTATGTTTATACTTTAATACTAGTCTCAGGTAACGATGAGACAAATCGCCAAAGCCTACTATTCAAAGTGAAGTTCGGTTTGGAGGCTCGGAAGTCCATTCACCCATAAGTATCACACTGGTTTGCACCACCACCAGCTCTCTTTAGAGTCTTATGCGTTACTACTCTTCGTCAATGCCAACACGTT
Organism: Radiobacillus sp. PE A8.2; assembly: GCF_045635475.1. NCBI lineage: Bacteria > Bacillati > Bacillota > Bacilli > Caryophanales > Bacillaceae > Radiobacillus > Radiobacillus sp. PE A8.2. The sequence goes on from NZ_JBJGXI010000059.1 coordinate 27,647, forward strand.
TTAGTTTAGTTGCTTATTATCATAGTATGCAGGGAATGTTTTGTCAATGCTTTAATTTTAAATTTTTAAATTTTCAATCATTTCTCCAATATTTATTTGCGCTTTTTCAGTTAGCAACCAGGAATGCTTAATATTGTATGGATAAACCCAATTTTGCTTATGAGCAGCTAACTTTCTACTCGTCATGTCAATATTAGATGCATACCAAAATGCCTGCCAAATGAATTTCGAACAATAATTATGATGAATCGTATCTAGCCGTGGATGAAAAAGATACGAGGTTACTTGTTCAATATTTCGCGCCGCCCAATCAGCTGCTTCAAGAGCACCTTTGCGTGGTCGAAGGATTGTCATCGTCCCTCCAAACTTATGCCTCGTCAAATATCTGTCTACAGTTTCTGAAAATCCACCTTTCGGGTGTGAATGATGAATGTTTAACCGTGGGCCAACAATTGCAACATGACCAACTAGAAATGTTGACCAGCCTTTGGAAGAATACAAAATATCACCTGGAGCTAATTCTAATTTACTACTTGACGATAAATCTGTAGTGACCATAGTACCCACCTTATTATATCTCCCATATCTCTTCTTCAATCTTTTTACCAAGATGACGGCCAGGTTCATCTGGCAGACAAAGGATCTTATCACCTAGCTCAAGTGTTTCAACGGATTGCGCTAGCTTATTCGATAATACATGAACACTGTCAGATGCTTGTAATGTTGCTGAAATTTCTTTATCAGCTATTTTGCAAACCACTCGGATCAGTTCCCTTTTCTCTGCTTTTACTCGCCCGACAGCTACCATTCTTGCCTGGCCTTTATTCACGATTGGCAATCTCATTCCTGGCTTCATTTCTGATAAATAAATGGTTTGTTCCTCACCCAAATATATATACTGATGCAATGCTCCGCAATTTATCCGAAACGGCCGTGCTGGATACGTTTTTGTTGATCTATTTTCAGAAAGTACCATCAAATATCCATGTCCTGTATTTCCAACCAATGCGCCTTCAAGTGGGTCTAAGTTGTCGACAACGTCAATACATATTCTCGTTCCGATGCCAACCTTTTCAATTTTAATTACTTCTGCTTCTTGAATATTCATCGTCCTGAGTATCCCCCAATTCTGTGTAATTATATTGGAATAAAAAAAGTTTTATAATGGTTAAAATTACTTGTAGTAAATCATAGTCAATATTATGTACAATGTAAAATAGATAGATTACTAGTGCGTGTAAAAGGGGGGATTTGTGATGAGGAAATTACTATTGGTGTTATTTCTTCTTTTAATATCAAGCTTAGGTGTTGTAGGGTTTATTGCAGGTACTGATGATAACAATATCGAAGTTGAACAGCAAAGCCCTCTAAACAGTGAAACGATTAAATTAGTGCAATAACAAACAAAGACTTTTTTCTAAAAGATTGTTGTTTTGCGGAAAATAGCTAGTATGCGTCTTAACGTAGTGCACGTGATTTCCGCTCCAGGCT
>NZ_JBJGXI010000060.1:0-28900 GCF_045635475.1 Radiobacillus sp. PE A8.2
ATGAATCGCTCTTAAGTTCTGTAATCGTCACATAGGAGATGGGTATGCCATGGGAACAGGTGCATTGTCCTAAAATTAGAAGCATTCTTTGACATCAGAACCGACCGTATGTCTCAATTCACCCAATTTCGGGTAAACATATATAAATAGACGTTCTGAAGGAGAGATTTCGGTGAATCTTACGAAGATATGGATTAGCATTCGCGATAGTTTTTGGTTTGTACCTGCTGTGTATAGTGTGGTTGCACTTTTGTTAGTTATACTGTTTAATGCTACCGATATATGGCTTGTTTCTCGTTATAGCGAGCAGATTCCTGATATTCTTGAGACCGATCAAGATATCGCAAAAGCTTTATATGCTGGATTGTTAACCGCTATTTTGACGATGACTACGATTAGCTTTTCCATCATTATGGTTGTACTTACTACATACTCTACACAATTCTCACCTCGTACACTACAGGACTTTATGCGCAGTAGAATGACGCATCATGTACTTGGTGTGTTTTGCTTTGGATTTATTTTTGCGTTAATTTATTTGTTATTAATCGGCGAACAAGATACGTTTCTTGGCCCAATTATTATGGCCATCATCGCAATCATCTGTCTTGCCTTTTTTGTTTACTTTATCCACCATGCCGCCCGCTGGCTGCAGGTAAACAATTTGATTGATATCATTCATACGGATAGCTCTAGAGTAATTGAAAATACATATAAGCAAGGTACATTTGATGAATACCAGACTTGGATGGAAGGAGATGTTACGCGAATCAAACAGCAGTCTTCATTGGAGTACCGGGCGAAACAGACAGGGTATGTCCAATCAGTAGAATGGGCCCCCATGGTGCGTTGGGCAAAAAGAAATAGCTGTGTGGTTGAGTTGCACGTTCAAATTGGTGATTTTGTGATGAAAGACTTACCGATCGCAAGCTTGTATGCGGAAGAAAAACTGGAAGAAGAAACGAATAGTTTTGCTACACATATTGTCATTGGTACCGAACGGACTGATTTGCAAGACATCGAATTTCTTATTCAAAAACTAGTGGAAATAGCCGTCAAAGCAATTTCTCCATCAATCAACGACCCGCATACGGCCATTAACAGTATCAATCGTATCGGCTCAAATCTACTACAACTTGGCAAGGTGCATAAAGATATTCGCTTTATTACGGATGAAGATGATAAGTTACGTATAATCAAGCATCCGAAGCGATATGAGGATTTTTTATATAAATCTTTTTATCAGATTGTCCACTATGCGAATGGTGATGTATCGATCTATTACAGCTTAATTGAAGTGCTATATAAACTATCTCTGGCAAGTGATCAGGAAATCCAGCAAAAAATATGGTCGTTTCACTATTATATTGTCGATGCAATTGAATGGGATACGTTGTTGCCAAAGGATAAGCAGCATTTAGAAACGATCTATGAGAAGTTTAAGCAATACTACGGTGTGGATGAGTAAGGCATTAAGTTAGTATGACGATTGATAGCATCTGTTCGAATAGCTCCGCAGAAAACAGTTGTATCAGATAGAACAATCAAGTGGGTGTAGAGGAACTCATCTTCTTCGACCTCCCCCTGCTTTGTATTGCATTCATCAAATTTGGACTCAATATTCTCTTTGTCATTTGTCCTTATTCACATCTAGTATAATTTTATCGAAAAATTATTTTCGGGCATTTAAATCTTCTAATTCACTTTCTATCTCATCATTAGGAACTTTTCTATCTTCTATATCGAAAATTTCTAATTTTTTCGTGATTTTAGTAAGTTTTCTATTGTTGTCAATTACACCAAATAAGCAAAAGATCAATAGCGCAATAATTAAGATATCCATAACTACAACCATTTTCTAATCCCCCCTTTTCATTAAAGTTGTAATAGTTTAGTCAATTTCATAATACTGATTTCCAGGCTACCCGCATCCATATATAGTCGGATTAAACCATCTCTGAACTATATATGGATGCGGATAGTTGTATAAGGTAATTATAAAATTGACTCAGTTACTAACATTTATATTTTAGCATAAAATTCCAATGATTTTTCTTAAATGTTGGTGAACACTCGGTTAAACCAGCACGTAACTAACCACACCAAATCAAGTTTTTAAAGGCAATCTCTAAACATTATCCAGGTACAAATGCACGCAATTTAATTGAATATTTGTAACCCGAATCCATCTTATATGATTGTTTCCATTGACATCGCCCCCTTACATTGTCTATTGTATTACGAGGGGTCTTTGGTATGCATAAACTTAGCAGTAGCTCCGGCAACCGTTGTGAGAGATCTGTAGTTTATCTTGGGTGATGTTAAACCTTTCATCGTCTATCAGATAGCCAATGAACGTCTTCATCCCAACGTTTTTAAAAGGAACCTATAAGTTATTTCCACGGATATTGAGTAAAATTTTAATAACTACCAATATTAACTCTAGGACCTATTGGGATAATCATTGCAGTTTTAAAGGAGAATTAAATGAAGAAAATATCTAGCGTTTTTTGGATAACAATTGCGCTTGTATTTGTAGCAGTTATGTTCGGGTTTTCGCTTCCTGAAGATTTTAAAGAAGTAACAAACAATATACAAGCTTTCATTACATCAACTTTTGGTTGGTATTATCTTATTTTAGTTACACTTTTAGTTATTTTTTGTATCTTTCTTATTTTCAGTCCTCTAGGAGCCATTAAACTCGGAAAGCCCGATGATAAGCCTGAGTTTTCAACAGCAACATGGTTTTCTATGCTGTTTAGTGCCGGTATGGGGATTGGACTTGTTTTCTGGGGAGCAGCAGAACCGCTTTTCCACTTTATTACTCCACCACTAGCAGAGGGTGGCACAAATGCTGCGAACAAAGAAGCGATGAGATATGCTTTTTTCCACTGGGGTATTCATGCTTGGGCCATTTATGCAGTTGTTGCTTTGGCGTTAGCATATTACAAATTCCGAAAAGGAGAACCCGGTTTAATTTCAGCAACATTGAAACCTGTTTTAGGAAAAAGCATGGAAGGACCATTAGGAAAAGCTGTTGATGTGATTGCTGTATTTGCAACAGCAGTTGGTGTCGCAACCACCCTAGGATTTGGCGCAGCTCAAATCAATGGAGGTTTAGCTTACCTCACTGATATACCAAACAATTATACTGTACAAGCTATCATCATTCTTATTGTTACAGTATTATTTATGATCTCAGCCTGGTCTGGTTTGGGTAAAGGAATTAAATATTTAAGTAACACAAATATGATCTTAGGTATCGGATTAGTTGTTTTAATGTTTTTCATTGGACCTACCGTTTTCATTCTTAATGTTTTTACAGATTCACTTGGTGGGTATATTCAGAATCTTATAAGTATGAGTTTTCGAATTGCTCCTTTTAACTTAGAAAATAGGGGTTGGATTAATGACTGGACGATTTTCTATTGGGCATGGTGGATGTCGTGGGCACCATTCGTTGGCATATTTATTGCCCGTGTTTCACGCGGAAGAACCATTCGTGAATTCTTATTCGGGGTACTTTTACTACCTTCACTTGTGAGTTTCTTATGGTTTTCCATATTCGGTAGTTCGTCCATTGAAGCTCAAAAATCTGGATTGATTGATTTAACACAATTTAAAACAGAGGAAATATTATTCGCAACCTTTAGTCAGTACCCCGGAGCAGGTATCCTGTCCATCGTAGCAATTCTGTTGATCAGCACATTCTTTATAACATCTGCTGACTCAGCAACATTCGTTCTTGGGATGCAAACAACCTACGGGTCACTCACACCGCCAAATAGCGTAAAATTAACTTGGGGAGTTGCCCAGTCTGCTATCGCTTTAATTTTATTATATAGTGGTGGACTAAAAGCGCTGCAAAATGCCGCAATTATTGTAGCATTACCTTTTTCAATTATCATATTGCTGATGATGCTTTCTCTTTATCGATCATTAGCAATAGAGAAAAAGGAATTAGGACTTTATTTGAAGCCTAAAAGGAAGAAAGATAAAATAAATTAACTATAATTAATAAAAACGATAGTTGAACAGGTTGTTTGCCTGCTTCATCTATCGTTTTTTTGGGGTCGGTTATTGGAGCTACACGTTACTTGTCACTTTTCATATAGCGTTTGGTATGTATAAAACCAAAGCTAAAAACATAAGCACGTTGGAATAGGGAATGGATTTTTTTAACCAACTTTTTGTAGAAATATGTTTTATTAAGTTATTTACGCGGAACTGTCCTGTATAACAAATAATTAGGAGGAGATAAACATGACAAAATTTAAATTACTACTACTGAGTATCCCTCTTAGTGCAGGGTTAATACTAACAGGTTGTTCAACAAATGATGCGCAAGAACCTGATCCTAGTGAAGAACCTTCTGAAGAAATGGAATTAAATGAAGAAGGTAATGCTGGCGCAGATGCTGAAGAGCCTGATCTTGACGAAGAACCTTCTGAAGAAATGGAATTAAATGAAGAAGGTAATGCCGGCGCGGATGCTGAAGAGCCTGATCTTGACGAAGAACCTTCGGAAGAAATGGAATTAAATGAAGAAGGTAATGCTGGCGCGGATGCTGAAGAGCCTGATCTTGACGAAGAACCTTCGGAACAATAAATATTAAACAGAAGGTATAGAATAATTTTCAAGAATAACTTAGCAAGGGAACCATGGTTTATATAGGGGATGATTATACTATCGTCCCCTATATTTAATGAATCAGGATCTAATTTGGCTTTATACTACTATTAATCATGACCAATACTCGCCCGTAGCACTTCGAAGTACAAATTTCATTTAGAAATATCTAGCAAGTTACTCATTCTAGAAATAGTTCCAAAAACGTAATAACATAATACATGAAAAAGAAATACAGTGCTTTAATAATTAAAAAAGTTACCAAAGTTATGATGAAGTTCTTTACAGTAGTTTGTTTAAGCTGTACGTAGTAACTTATTCCCCATATAACGTAAAGCAGCAAAATAGATATATTTTCTGCTATATAAGGATCATCTTGAGGAACGAAATGCATTCCAAAATACATAAAAAACCCTAATACTAATAAACCCAGAAGTAATATTATGTTAGTAATATGAATTACTTTTCTGATAACCCCACCTCCATGACGGTTAAAATGCTAGCACTCACATTCCGTGTTTCTGATAGTTTAACAAATAACCCCAATTACTTTTCCCCATTGTACCATTACCGCCTATTTCATTCGGCAGTCTGGCTAAAATCACTTCATATATTGCGCAACTAACTCATAGCACCTTTCTCTCGTAAGCGTTGCTTGTGTCGCCACATATTCTAATGACTCATACGAACCACCTTGATATTTTAGTGATGCTTCTTTTGCAGCTTCATCTCTGTGTTTGACCCAGTTGCGCTGTTCTTCCCTCAGTTCATCCATTTGTTCTTTACTAAGCTGTTCCTTCAGGACACCGTAGATTTCGTTCAACTCATCGTCCCATTTTTTATACCTTTCCGACTCTTGTTTCTCCAACTCTACCATCGTTGTTCCAGATTCAGCATTCTGATCTGCCTCTTCCATTTCACTCAGTTTCTTGGAATATTCATCCCTTTTACTTTCGGTGGTTTCAGAATCATTGTTACTGGACTCTAGCTCTTCTTCGTTTAAATTTTCAGATGAAGTATCTTCTTGATCATTTTGGTCGGTGTTATTCGTGTTTTCTACTGCATTTTCATCTGTATCTGCTGAATCATTATTAGTTGAGTTGCCATCTTCCTGTTGTGTAGAGTTGTTGTTTGTTGACTCGTTATTTGATTCAGCACTTGACGCATCAGCTGAGTTGTCACACGCAGCCACTGTAACCAATGCTGCAATAAGCATTACTGTTAAGATCTTTCTGTTAGTTTTCATAAATTAGACTCCTTCATATCTGATAATATAATTGTTATTAACCTACATCGAAAAACTGCCATTTTAGATTAACATATATGAAATATTTTAACATAAAGTTACACATACTCTATACCGCATCTTTCACATCGATATTACCTTAACAGGAATTATGCGTTATTATTATTGATTTGAAGGCGAGGTTCAACAATTGTTTGAAATGAGATAGGAGTCAATTGGTGACTATTAAAACAAAATGTTTATTATATAGGTAGAGATATACTCGAGAGAAAGGTGGTGGAACAAATGGCTATTCGTAAAGAATATTTATACAGAATGGTGGAATCTTTAAACAAGAAGATAAGAAAGCAGCATTTGACTTCATGGAATTCTTAATTGAGCGTTCAAAAATCAATAAGCCTAAATCATGGTAAACAATTGATCAATTAGAAAGTGATAACAACCCGTTAACCAAAGAAGAATCCGAGCAACTAGAATGTAAAGACGGATATATTTCAGGGGAGGATGCAAAGCGTGAATTCGGACTACAAGTTGATTTACCATAAATCCGCAGTTTAATTCATAGCTAAATTAGATAAAAATTCTCAAGAAATAATTGTAACTGTTAAAAGGACTCTTATCAATTCCGCCAAAAGGAGATATTAAGCGTTTAAAAGTGCATAGAGGTTTATATAGGCTAAGAATCGGAAATTATATCGAAGCAGTTGGAAATCGTGGAGATATTTATTAATAGTATTTTATGTTACTCTCTAGACTACTGTAGAGAGTATTCTTTTCTTCGAATTATGGGGAGGGACAAGTAAAATAGTTCCCCTCCCCTAAAATCATTCTCAGACTTAAAAACCTTTCCTCCGTCCCAGCAACTTATAAAACCCAAGCATAACTAACCCAAGTGCCACGATATTACCCAGCCCTAGAAATAGTAACCAGAAAGGATAAGATGCTTTTATCTCAAATACGTTACTATTTGCAACGGTATATAAGATATTATGTGATGCTTCTCGCATTGCTTGATTACCTGTATCGGTTTGTGTACTTGCTTTGGAGGGTTTGTCACCCATTGGTGTTAGCACCAAATCATTTCCAGCACGTAATCCTTGATCCGTATTCATATATTCATACTGGTCAAAATCGGTGATCACCATGCCTTGGAATCCCCACTCACCGCGCAGCACGTTTGTGAGCAAGCCGTGGTGTGCACCTGTCCAAATCGCTCCAATTCGGTTATAGGAAGACATAACTGCATCTGCTCCAGCTTCTTTTACTGGTATTTCAAATGCCTTTAAATAGATTTCGCGGATCGCTTGCTCATTGGACCAAACCGCTATGCCCGTTCGATTGCTTTCCTGGTCATTTAACGCAAAGTGTTTAATATAGGCATATACACCTTTCGTGTTTGATCCTTGAATATAAGCAGAGGCAATTTTACCAGAAAGCAGGCTATCTTCTGAATAATATTCGAAGTTTCTGCCAGAGAACGGCGTGCGGTGAATGTTGACAGCTGGTGCATAAATGCCGCTAATACCGTTCGCTGTCGCTTCATCACCAATGACCGCGCCTAATTCTTCGATCAGTTCGACGTTCCATGTCGAGGCGATGACAACCCCACTCGTAATCTGTACACCTTTCAATCCTGTAAGAATCCCATTTATGCCAGCAGGACCATCAAGGTCAACAGTAGCAGGTTTACCAATCGACGGAATTTCCTGTGTTGCATAGCCACCATAACCAATTAAGATCGCCATGTCACTGACCGAAAGCTGTTCTAATAATTGCTCCCATTTTGGATCATCATAATCTAATCCAATCATATCTTGTAATTCTAATCCGTGATCCGCAAACACAATCTCCTCAGCGTTCGGATCATCCTCTGCAGATCGATCATTAAGTGCCGCAAGCAATGCTTCCGATGCCTCGGTATTTTCTGCACGTGCTGTCGGCAACGTACCTTCCCAATCAGCACGAGAAACAAACGTTAAATCTCCTGCTGCTTCTTCAAATTGCGTCGTCGCGGCTACTTGGTCTGTGGCTCGCTTGTTGTCACCGTTATACACAATTGTATCGGTTACTTGATAGTCTCTCGCATCAATTATATCGTGTGCGTTTTTCATCAATTTGATTTCGTATGTTCCTGCATCAAGCACATATGCTTGTTCGTTCTGATCATCGTAAGAAGCCATATCATCTACGCTAAGCTCCAACGTAATTGTTTCTGTTGCTCCTGGGTCAAGCATGCTTGTTTTTTCAAAAGCACCAAGCACCACATGTGATTTCTCTATTCCACCATCATAATATGGAGCGGTGTAATAAAGTTGTACAACCTCTTTACCTGCGACAGCGCCTGTATTTGTTACGTCCACGGTCATCGTAATCGTGTCATCTGTATTACTATAGTCCGCAATTTCTTGTGTAAAGCTTGTATAGCTCAATCCATATCCGAACGGGTATTGAACTGCATCTTGATAGGCAGCTTCATCTATTTCGCCCGTTTGATTGTTTACATAGCGTGTTTCGTAATAGCGATAGCCTACATAAATTCCTTCTTGATAATTTACAAATGAAGAAGCCTCATCTGCACTTTTGCCACCAACATCTCCATTTACATAGTTAAAATCACCAGCATTGTAATACGCAGGAGATGATGTCGCATCATACGCATACGTATCTACCAATCTACCTGTTGGATTAACCGTACCAGCCAAAATTTTGCCAAGACTATTTAATCCTGTAGAGCCAGGACCTCCTACCCAAATCGCAGCATCGATGCCAGCTTCCTCTAAAAATCCTAATTCCATCGGATGACTAGAGTTCACAACAACAATTACTTTTTCAAAATCCATGGAAGTAACCTTGTCAATCAACGCTGCTTCCTCTTCTGAAAGTTCTAAGTAATGACGGTCCTCTGAACCACCTTGTCTCGATGTATCTAATGGCAAATCGCCACCTTCTCCACCAGCCCTAGCTAGTGTAATTAGGGCGATATTCGAAAATTGTTCTGCTTTCGCTAATAGGTCCTCATTCAAGGTTGGTTCACTTAGAATAAAATTCCCACCAAGTAAATTAAAAATATTCACATCTTTTTTTTCAGGCTTATTTTCTTCATAATAGGTGTTTAATTCACTATTCAGCTTAAATCCAGCGTTCTCCAAGCCTTGTTGCAATGTGACGTTGTTACTTTCATCACCTGCACCAGAGCCACTTCCACCATACACAACTCGAACTGCTGCCTCACCAAAAACATTTATATTTCTCTCATTGTCGAGATCAAGCGGTAATGCATTATTTTTGTTTTCTAATAAAACGAATCCCTCATCAGAAATAGCTTCTGTCATTGCTTTCGTCTGCGCTTGCGCATCAGCTACTTCCGTTTGATCATTATCTGGTGTTGCTAGTAATTGATTAACCAAAATGCTCAGGCTTGAAACTCCAACATTTAGTGCAAGCACAATAATCAATCCAATGCTTAACAAAGTCGCCAGAATTCGTCGTTTCACTTTCTTTTTTGTTGGATTATTTCTGGCCCAACGAATGGCAAACACTACAATTGTTAGTACTAAAATAGATGCTGCTACAACTATTATTTTTGCCGCTAGTAGAACAGTGGCCATTGAAACGGTTACAATAGTAGCGATCACAAGTGCCACAATAATTCCTGCTACGGTTAAAATACTTTTATTAAATTTACGCACAACTTTTCCCCCTCATTACTCTATGCAATTAAAACTCCTTTCACCTAAAGAAAGCGTTAACATTATTAATTATACGGTATTTCATATTCAATTGCTGGTATAATTTACAGGAAACTATTTCATTTTACATGTTTTTTTTTGACAAAATTCGATTGGAGTTTTTTGCATGCTGATTACTAAAAAGGAAGATGTATATTATATGTGTAATCTAGCGTTTCAACTGTTTAAAGTTCCGGTTTATCTAGTTGATCTCACTACAAGACCTTGCTGAAATCGCACAAAAGAATCCAAACTATTTATCTAATTTGTTTAAAAAAGAAGTAGGTATCTCAATCGTAGAATTTATTCACCAAACCAAGGTAGAGGAAGCTATAAGTTTGCTCACTTATACAAACCATACGCTGACAGAGATTTCTAGCATCTTAAATTTCCATGACCAAAGCTACTTTACGAAAGTGTATAAGAAATATGCTGGGGTTACGCCGAGGCAGTATCGGAATGGATGAAACAGGCGAGTGACACAATTCCGAGCCCAGGAAGCATTCTGTGCCGTCAGAACCGTCCCTTTTTCCTACATTCCTAACAACAATTTCCCACAAAATTGAAAGATACGGGAGGTATTAAGAGGCATTTTTTGAAATAAAGCGTTGTAAACGCTTTATCAATTGTAAAATCATCTCACATACTTATTCATCAAGTGTGAGCAGGTTTGAACTTTTCGCCATATAATCTTACAATTTAAATTGTAAAGAATAAAGAAAGGCGGGATTTTATCAATCCTCTTAATTTAACATACACTGCCGAAATGGAAAAGGCGATGCACCAATCACATAATATGAGCTATGCTGAATATAGTCAGAGCTTAACAAAAATGCTACAAGTAGCGAAGAGAAGAGAAAAGGACTATGAAAAAAGTAAGCAACTTCTTAAAACAATAAATTAGGACTCGGGGGCAGACCGTACCTATGCCCCTTGCTTTTCCCAACATTCCATCTATGGTAAAATAAAATCATAATTTGAATAAGTTAATAAAGACCACAGTTATGAACTGTGGTCTTTAGATAAGCGGTTCTCCCAGAGGATCGGCTATCAAAGGTGGATAGACCTCTCCTAAAGTACATTATCTTAGTAGATTATAACATAGAATTGCACAAACAAGGAACACTCGTTCGCTTTAACCCCCCCTGAATCTTGAAATTTGATATCAAATAATCATTTCATACCTCTGGACTTACCCTAACTGACGTTTAAATTGCCTATTTGCAAAGAAATAAGCGATGATCATGATGCCGACGCACCAGGCAAGCGCGGTCCAAATTCCGTTGCCAACAGACCCTTCATACAAGAGCGCACGAATTGAATTCACGATCGAAGTCACGGGCTGGTTGTCAGCGAACACACGGATAATTGTAGGCATGGTTTCGGTAGGAACAAAAGCCGAGCTGATAAATGGCAAGAAAATCAGCGGATACGAATAAGCTGTTGCCCCTTCCATAGACGCTGCTGTTAATCCTGGAATGACGGCCATCCACGTTAGCGCTAGTGTAAACAGACCTAGTATCCCAGCTACCGCAAGCCAATCCAGAATATTAGCACCGGAACGAAATCCCATCAAAAGTGCAACAAGGATAACCACCACAACAGTGAGTGCATTGGAAACAAGCGAGGTCAACACGTGAGCCCACAATACCGAAGAACGCTTGATAGGCATAGTAACGAAACGTGCCATCAACCCGCTCTTTACATCGGTGAATAAACGCAACGAAGTGTAAGCGACACCGGATGCGATAGCAATTAGCAAGATTCCTGGCAACAAATAATTGACGTAGTGGTCCGTGCCTGTCTCGATGGCACCGCCAAACACATAGACAAACAACAACATCATCATAATCGGTGTAATCGCTACCGTAATAATTGTATCCGGGCTACGCATGATGTTGAGCATTAAACGCCCAAACAATACCCCAGTTTTACTTTTCATTTACATCTCCTCCTTCTTGCTGATGATTGCGAGGAAAATTTCCTCCAATGTCGGCTGTTTCTCGATATATTCCACTTTCGCGGGTGGAAACATCTGCTTGAGCTCGGTAAGAGTACCGGTCGTGATGATTTTTCCGCCATGTAGAATAGCAATACGGTCCGCCAGTTGTTCCGCTTCCTCCAGGTACTGGGTCGTAAGCAAGATGGTCGTGCCAGAGCCAGCAAGCTCCTTGACAGTATTCCAGACTTCAATCCGCGCTTCGGGGTCAAGCCCTGTCGTCGGTTCATCAAGAAAAATCACTTCTGGATTCCCGATTAAGCTCATGGCGATGTCAAGTCTGCGCTTCATCCCACCTGAATACTTGTCCGCACGACGGTTTGCTGCATCAGTCAGGCTAAATTTTGCTAATAGATTGTCAGCAACTTGAGCGGGCTTCGAAACTCCCCGCAGCTTGGCAATCATTATCAGATTTTCCCGCCCAGTTTGCATGCCGTCCAAAGCTGCAAACTGTCCTGTCAGGCTGATGCTCTGGCGAACATGATCTGGTTGACGCTGAACGTCAAAACCGCAAATACCTACTTCACCTCCATCCGGCTTCATTAGTGTTGAGAGGATGTTAACGATCGTTGTCTTGCCTGCTCCATTCGACCCCAGCAGTGCGAATATCTCACCACGACGCACCTCAAAATCTACCTTCTTTAAGACTTCCTTGTCTTTAAAGGATTTTGTTAACTCTTTTACAGAAATCACAGTATTGTTCATATTTTTCCTCCTCTTATAAATGTTTAGGCAAGTGCCTTTTAGCATGAAAATTAGGGAGCTATGTCTGTGAAGCGGGCAGATCGAATTCGCCATCAATCTCAAACAGTAATAATCCGCCCTAAACTCATTCATAGTTAGATTGCCAATACCATTCTACTTAGCAATACCGATATTCTGTATTACTTACTACCTACTTAAAAATAGAACTGAATAGTAATCAGCTATTCAGCCGGTATGATCGGGACGTTCCTGTAGCATTTTTTAAAATCACAAAAAAAGATACAGAGAATCGACAATATTTTCATATTTTTGTCACTCCTCTATGCTAGGCGACGGCCCACTAAAATTTCACCCTTGGTCACGACTAATCGTATCATTTAACTTCTCACGATATTTGTCTTTCCACGTTTTCGTGTCTTTCACTAGTTCATCGCAAAAAGCTGCCACATCTTCACCCGTGAGGTCCGTGACTTTTTTCCCTTCGGCAGCACCTTCCTCGAACATGTCGAGAATACCATTAAAGATGCGGTGAACTTCTTTCCAGTCAGTCGGTCCTCCAGCAGTCCACATGTATTTTTGAATTGCTTTGTAAGCGTTAAAGTACTCCTCTGGAAGTGTCTTCGCACGCGCCTCCATCGCCTTCCATTCCCGCTTGTCATCTAGACTTCCGATAATTTTTTCAATTAAACTCATTTTATCTGCTCCTTTTTTATTTCTTTTGTTTTTAGTTCGTTAATTTTGCTTGAAATGAAATCCCATTTCCTCCAGAACACTTCAAGATGTTCTCGACCTGCTGCGTTAAGTGTGTAAAATTTTCTCGGCGGTCCCACCGTGGATTTCTTTTTCTCTATATCGACGAGATTGTGTTTCTCGAGCCGCATGGTAATCGTATAAACGGTACCTTCAACGACATCAGTAAAGCCAAGTTCTCGCAAGCTTTGCGTGATTTCATAGCCGTAAGTTTCACCACGGCTGATGATTTCTAACACACAACCCTCCAGAACCCCTTTCAGCATTTCTGTGTTATTTTCCACATTTATCCCTCATTTATATTTATCTATGTTTTCTTAGTACGCTGTAACACATGTAATTAGTATTACTTATTACTGGTATATAGTATCGCATAGTAGCATGATTTGTCAAGAATCAATCTATCCATACATCAAGTCCTTATTTTTCCATATAAAGAGAGCCAAACCACTTCCATCACTTGTAGCTAGATACTCGTTAGTTAAACAAGATTAGCAGTAGCATTGAACAGGCCTTTTACGTATAAAACTACGTTATCGATGTAAACTAAAAAATAAAAAGGATGGTGAGAAGATTATGGATTTGACTGCATCTGAGGTTCAAAATCTACTGACATCTTATATGACAAATACAATGGCATCAGTGATTACTGCGGATTTATTAAAGAAAGCAGAAAATCCTGGTGTCAAGAAAATGCTTAAATTTGGACTTAAGATAGCAAACGAAGAGGTTAAAGGAGCAGAATCCTTTTTAAAAAGTGACAACAGAGCACTTCCAGAGGCATTCACAGAAGAAGATATATTGCTTCGTGATTCAAAATACTATTCCGATCAATTTGTGATTATACTAAAGTATAGCTTGGGGCAAGCTGCCTTAAATTTATATTCACTTTCTCTCTCAACATCAATTAATGCTAAGATTCGTACTTTCTATAAAAAACTGCTGTCCGATACAGCAGAACTGGTTGATCAATGTATTGAACTTTTTATTGGTAATGGTATGCATCAACCGATCATACATATTCCTCGAACTAAAGTAATAGAAAAAATTCACAACCAAGATTTTTTCGGGAAAATATTTGGAAAGAACCGCCCTTTAAGCACTCCTGAAGTCCAACAACTTACTACTAATTATTATTCAACAGAAGTGTTACGTGAATTGTTTCGTTCTTTTGGCCAAACAAAAACACTTGAGATTAGAGAACATTTTGAACGAGGGGTTAAATTATGCTCTAAACAATTAGAATCAATTCAAAATATGCTCGAAAAAGAAGATTTACCTCAGTTTCCTACTTGGGAATCCGAAATTCAAACCGATGAAGCTCCTTTCTCTGAACGATTAGCACTGTTCAAATCGTCACTAATAGTTGGTGCAATGGGGGGAAGGTATGGCGTGTCCGCTTCTGCAACATTACGAAAAGATATTGGTACAATGTTTTTAAAAATGATGGGGGAAACGCTGTTGTATGCTGAAGACACTGGCAATTTACTTATCAAACACAAATATCTTGATGAACCCCCAATGGTTAAATAGAAAGATATATATTGGAGAAATGTAACTTGCATGTTACTTTTCCTCTCAAAAGAGACTTCCTTTCATACTGGACACACACCCATTTTCGATGTTGACGGGCTCATGTATGAAACTAGGTGAGTATACTGTATAGTAAACAAACTACTCACAAGAAAGGAAGATAAACATGTATAACTACGAAAATTCTCCATATACAATGGGAGCAAATGTAAATAATGCACCTTATCAGACAGCACCTGCTTATTCTCATGGATATTGCGCTCCAGTTCAGCAAGGGAATGGATTCGCAATTATTGTAGTGTTGTTCATCTTATTAATTATTGTAGGGGCAGCAATTGTACCTCAGGAAAAATGCTAAGCTTATAAGCCAAATACAAAAAGTAACCGTCCTACACCACTTATCATGGGGGACGGTTACTTTTTTGTATAACAAGATTACTGGAGGTGAGCTTTATTACATACTTTTTAAAAAAATCTTATTCCTCCACCGGTATCCACAACTTCCGAAGGTTTATTTGTCCATACGCCTCAAAATGAACACTTTTGATCATCGGGTGAAACGTTCTTCTTTTAATCGGATGAAACAAGTATAAAAGCAACTGGTTGGATCGGATATATGCCTCGATTGCTTTGATAATATCGATACGAGTTGCTGAACTTTCTGCCCACTTAAACTCTTCCAGCTGCCGATCAATCCATGCCAAATGCTCCGCATCAAACAGTCTGCGAAACATTAGTGCCTTATTATTAAATGATTCTAGAAACGATAGCTGGTAATCATTCGAAGCCACTTCTCCGAACAAAATAAGGTCGACTTGCTGCTCCAAATGATCGTCATACATTGCTTCGATTGACATAGTATTGTGGACAAACTGAATGCCGTATTTTCTCCCTTCACGTACGATCCACTTGGCCTCGTCTATCGCTTTTTCATAATCCAAGGAATATAATTGGATCGCTTCTCCGCGATATGCAGACTGCTCTAGTAATTGTTTTATCACACCGGATTGTTTTTCTTGTTTTTCCGATATCCAATGAAAGTAGCTGGATGCAGCAATCGGCTTGTCCCTACCTAATTCCTTAAACATTTTTTCAACATCGACAAGGTGGTATATCGCTTGTCTGAAGCTCGGATCTTGTACAGCTGTTGGCCGGTGGAAGTTAAAAGCCAGCATTCTAAATCCTACTTCAATCTCTTCGTATTCATGAACTTCCGCACTCGTTTCTCTTCCTTCAATTTGAAAGGTCGCGGCAGGCAAAGAGCCTTCTGGTATTTTCCAAAATTCAACTTCATCTAATAACGGCCTGTCTAAAAAATAATCGTTAAACGCCGCCAATGATAGCTTCCGGTCGGTGCGCTCTTTCAATTGAAACGGCCCGGTACCAATCCATTTATATTCATCAAACGGGATATCTCTCGGCAAAATTCCGAGGCTATACGTCGTTAAGTACCGCAGAAAAAAAGGATTTGGCTTCGCTAGCATAAAGCGAACAGTATAATCCGATATTGCTTCAACAGCTACAATATCATTCACGAGCCAACTCAGTGGACTATTCGAAAATTGGAACCGTGTGAACGTGTGCACAACATCCAAACCCGTCAACTCGACTTGATGATGAAATTTCACACCTTTTCGTAAATAAAACGTCCACTCCGCGTAGTCATCGCTCACGACCCAGTGGTGAGCCAGGTGTGGTTTGATTTTGTCAGCTATTTGATCATACAGGACTAACGTATCACTAAGCTGGTGAATCAAATAGCTTTCTAATGTCACCGATGTATATAACGGATCCAACGTCGTTAGTTCTCTCGCAACAATCGAGCGGAGCACATCCCCCTTTTTTTGGTTATTATGAAAACCAAATAACGTTTGAATTTCTCCCGACAATTCGGTTACCCATTGCTTCGGGATGTTCAACTGCAACAGCTTGATCACTTGCTCCATTTGGTCTTTTTGAATCAAAGTATTCACATATGTAGTCACTTCTTCATGAAAAGAATCACCGAAATGAAGTTTAGAGGCATTGCCCCTCCCTCTTCCTGGTTCATATACAAACAATCCACTTTCTTGGTATTTTTTCAGTAGACGTTTGACGTTTTTACTCGTACAAAACCATACTTGCTCAAGTTCGTGCTGTTTAAATGACACGGTTTGCTGCTGTTCACGCGGATACAAATAGGCCCGCATTGTCATATATGTCATATCCATTGATTTCTCTCCTAAAAGGGGACATTTTTAACTCAATCATACCCTTTTTAACCCCCTTTTTATAGAGCAAAATAAACTCCAGGGGGGAATATTATGTTTAAAACGTTACATCGAAATATAAAAATAAGAATTATTACATCGTTTATGAGTCGGATCACGGGATCGATGATTTTCCCGTTTATGGCGATTTACTTTACAACTACAATCAACGCTTCATGGGCAAGTATATTTTTAATTGCGAGTGTCGTTGTTCAATTTATCGCCAGTTTATATGGTGGTTATTTAGCTGACGTTCAAGGTCGGAAATTCATGTTAGTGCTTAGTGGTTGGATGAAATTTGCCGGATTCGTTGGCATGGCACTAGCAAATTCACCACTTGGTACATCTGCATGGATAACGTTTATGATGATGATTCTGATTAACATCGCTAGTGGTTTTGAAAATCCAGCAGCAGAGGCAATGTTAATTGATGTTAGTACGAAGGAAACACGCAGCTTTATGTACGCGATTAACTATTGGGCTGTTAATATGTCGCTAATGCTTGGTCTAATTATTGGTGGTTGGTTTTATGAATCGTACCTATTCCAGCTTTTTCTGGCACTAATTGTGATGTCGGTGGTCACCTTGTGGATGACAATTGCACTTATTGAAGAGTGCTATACACCGACGAAGACAGTGACACGCTCATATGGATTGAAGCCAATTCTAGCAAGCTATCGCACCGTAATCAAAGATGTTCGGTTTTTGCTGTTCACGCTTGGTGGAATCGCTATTTTATCCATCGAATTTCAGCGAAATAACTATATCTCCGTTCGTTTGAAAGAGGAGTTCCAGCCACTAACGTTCCAGATGTTTGATTTCTTCCAAACATCAATTGATGGCGTTAGACTGCTTAGCTTGCTGACGGTTGAAAATACGATTATGATTGTGCTGTTTACAGCTGTTGTGTCGAAATGGGTGCAAAATCGTGATGGCCAGCGAATTATGTATGTTGGATTTATCTTGTTTGCTTTAGGCTACGCCTGGTTAGCTTTTTCCAACAACCTGCCGAGCCTGATCGTTGCCGTTGTGATTTTGTCGATTGGCGAACTGTTATATGTGCCTACACGTCAGGCGAAACTTGCAGACATTGTGGATGATCGCCATCGCGGCGCTTATATGGCTTTCAACGGTTTTGTATTTCAAATCGGAAAAATGTTCGGAGCGTTAGGAATAATTGTTGGTCATGCAGTTGGTGGGGTTAGTATGGCTATTGTGTATATTCTTTTTGCAGTTCTGGCGATTGGATTGACGCATATTGCGATGAAGGATAGCGGACAGTCGGATGCTGAGGTGACGGTACCAGTTAGATAGATTTTAATGGTCAATGGGGATAGATTTACTGTCCCCATTGTGGTTTTAGTGGGACAAGGTACCTGTCCACATGGATCTCTTCCAATTCAATCCCATTTTCTAAATGAGATTTCAAGTATAAATTCATTTTCACGGACATTAGCAACTGCTTTTCCTCCATGTTTGTCTACAATTTGTTGAACAATATGAAGCCCCAATCCAAGCTGGGTACCAGTTCGACTAGGATCCAACCTAAATGTTCTATTAAAAATCTGTTGCAGTTCCGCAACGTTAATCTTGTCCACATCATTTACTGCCCTTAACCAAACATAGTTGGCTTCCTCCACAAAGCTAATCTCCAAATAACTTTTGGCATATGTTAAGGCATTCTGAATAATATTTGTTATAATTCGAACGATTGCTTTATTATCTGCAAGAACAGGTGATACAGGCCCTTCATTCAACTCCACCTTTAATTCTCTTTTCTCGAAGTCATCATAGAACATCAGCATCGTTTCCACGACAATTTGACCGAGCGACTGCTTTTCCATGATTAATTTCTTGTCCGAGGAATCAAGCTGCGTGAGTTCATAAAATAAATCAACGATCATGGTAAGATGATCAATCTTCTTTTGAATAATAGCTAAAAACTCTTCTCTTTCTGCTTCAGAAATAGATGGGTCTGTTAAAAGCGCTGAGAATCCTTTGATTGATGTTAATGGTGTTCGTAAATCATGGGAGATATTTGTGATTTCTTGCTTTAGTTCCATTTCTCTTTTTTCGATGGACTGCTGATTCTGCTTGAACAATTGAATGAGCTGATTGATTTTCGTAGCGAATCGGGCCAAGCTTTTATTATGTGTATGTGTACGAACTAATTCATTTGTCCCGAAATTTTTACTGATTTCCTCTAATTGTTTTGTCATCCTTCTAACATCCCAATGGAGCAACAGAAGCATCGAGACCACAACAATCAGTAGGAAACCTAAGATTATGATCATCAACCAGCTATCCAATTTCATTCATCCTTCCCATTAATCGATATTTTGATTTGAGAACCTATTTGCGCCAAGCAACAAAGCAAGTAATGAAATCACGATGCCCGCAACCAAAAATTTATAATCAAATTGGACTATATCATTTTCTATAAAATTCATTAAATTATCATTTAACATGGTGCTAGGTGCATATTTGTATAACTCGCTTAAGCCTGTAAATGGACGGAATAAAAGCCGTAGCAAGTTACTTGAGAATCCATAAATAAATAACAGCAGGATAATGACATAAACGTCTCCAACTTTCATCATTTTTAACGTATGAGTAAGAAAGAATCCACTAAGGACAAGTGGAGCCATATTTGCACACGCTATAAGATAATTACTAACAGACTGATGATCACTGTTTAGCAGATTCTCTCCCAACACAATCATAAAAACAATCCCAACGACACAGGTGAGCAGAAAGTAACTGAAAGTCAGGATTAGCTTAGACCAGAAGATAACATTTCGAGAAATGCCGAAAGAAACAGATTGTTTAATTAGTGACATATCTTTACCTGTGAGGGCGAAATTAAAGATAAATCCTACGATTATGATGAATGCACCACCACTAATTACATTTGAGTAGAAAAATTTACTCGTACTGTACGGGAAATTCGGTTCCGTCTCTCCAAAGTAATAAAGGAGAAAAGCAGCAGCGGCGATCAGCAAAAAACATGCTAAACTTGTAAAATAAAGGCCTTTTTTACGCAGTAGACGGTAATGTTCGCTTTTTACATAATTAATCATTTTTATTCTCCTCCACTAATCCTAAGAAGTATTCTTCTAAATTCAGAGCTTCTATGCGGAACTCCTTCACCACCACGCCATGATCAACTAAGATACGATTGATATCTCCACCGCTATCGATATGATTTTGGATAATGATTGCTTGATTAGGAAGAACTTTAAACTGAATATCTGCATATGCCTGTTCCAAACATCGCGCTGCTTTTGCTGCATCATCAACTGTAATTACAATTTGTTTCCTACTCTTCTCTTCTAGAGACTCTCTACTTAAATCATCTACAACCACGCCATTTTTAATAAATACAAAACGTGTAGCTAGCAATTTTAATTCTGTTAAAATATGACTCGAAATTAATATTGTTATTTGATTTTCTTGATTTAGTTTCATCAATAGTTTGCGGATTTCCATAATGCCCTCGACATCCAAACCATTGATAGGCTCATCAAGCACTAAGCAATCGGGGCTACTTAAGAGACAAAGGGCGATGCCTAATCGCTGCTTCATCCCCATCGAATAATCTTTAAATCGTTTTTTCTTTTCTGTAGCCAGTCCTACAATCTCCAGGACTTCATACATGCGTTTCTTGTCAACAACTCCGCGTTGAATACGAAAATATTCTAGATTTTGAATGGCGTTAAAATCCGGGAAAAATGTAGGTGCTTCTATCATAAAGCCCATTCTTTTTTTCGCGTGGTCGATCTCTTTACCGGATTTGCCAAATAACTGAATTTCCCCAGTAGTCGGCATTAGTTGTCCTGCAAGAAGTTTTAAAAACGTTGATTTCCCTGCACCATTCTTGCCTATCAGCGCGCATATTTCTCCTTTTCTCAATGAGAAATCAAGCGGTTTAATGACCTCTTCTTCTTTAAATTTTTTCGTTAATTGATACGTCTTTATAATGGTATCCATCTTTTTGACTCCTTCACTAAATTTCTTGTTACTCTCAGTTTAGCTTAGAAGTCTTTAAAATCCTTTAAGCAAAACATAAAGAATTCATAAAGAAGTTACAGAAGTTTGAAACCTACTCCCCAAATAGTTTTAATATAATCTTCCGTTGTAATGTCGGAAATTTTCTTGCGAAGATTGGAGACGTGGACACTGATCGTATTATCGTCACCATAATAAGTTCCTTTCCAAATGCTTTCGTAAATCTCTTTTTTAGAAAGTGCACGTTCGGGATTGTCCATAAAAAATGTTAAAATATCAAACTCAGCATTCGTTAGCTGCAGCTCTATCCCGTTTATCGTTACAAACCGTTTGTCCATATTGTTTATAAGTCCTCGCCATCTTATTTCAGTCGGCTCTGTACGGTGAAAGCTTGATTTTCGTAATTGAACTTCCACTCGTGCTATCACTTCTTCCTGATGAAATGGTTTCGTTATGTAATCGTCCGCCCCCATTTGCAAAACGTGCACTTTGTTCTTCATATCGCTTTTTGCTGAAATGACGATGATTGGAATGGAGCTATTGTCTCTAATTTCCCTTATTAGTTCCTCCCCGCTTTTCCCCGGGAGCATTAAATCTAATAAAATTAAATCAAAGCTATTGTTTTGAAGCTGCAACAAACCTTCTGTACCGGAATATGCAGCAACTGATTCCAACTGTGATTTTGTCATAATTAGACTTAGCAACATACTAATCTCTTGATCGTCTTCAATAATTAAAATTCTTTTACCTTTATACATCATTATCACCCATTTTTAAATGTAGCGTTTACCTAACGTATAATCAACCTTAACTCTAATCTTTCGGCAGAAAAAATGAAAGAAAATCTAATAATGGCAAAAATCCAATAAAACTTGCGATTGCGACCACAGATTTACTGTCCCTATTGTGGCTTTGCGGGAGTTTTTGATTTGAGGGGACATGGTACCTGCCCCTATGGCTCTCTTCCACTTTTTCATCCGTTCTATCTATGGTATAATTAACTCAGAATTGGAATAAGTTAATAAAGGTCACAGCTGTAACTGTGGCCTTTTAGATAAGCGGTTCTCCCAGAGGATCAGCTAGTTAAAATGGATAGACCTCACCTAGTTACTTTTCGGGCAAATAGGGAGGTCTATTTTCTATTAATCATCGAGATGATTAACGCGAGCAACGCAGTTATGAAAGTTCCAAAAGCCCAAAGGACCATAAGACTCTCATAGATACTCATAGGCATCACCCCCTTTCAACGGGGCTAGCCGACCTCTCCTAAAGAACATTATCTTAGTAGATCATATCATAGAATCGCATAAATAGGAACACTTGTTCTATTTTAGCTATAACTTACCTTATTACTTTTTCATCTTCACCTTGAAAATACGCATATATATTCTCCTCAGAGTGAAACGAAATGACGGACAAGCAATAAAATAGTTCCATGCTAAACCAGACAATCAGTATTGCATTTAGAATGATATAAAAGGGGCGATCCATTTGACTACAATTGAAAATATCAAGGTTTTAGCCGTATTCGAACAATATCCAAAACACATGCAGTCGAAACTATTGTACCTTCGCCAGTTAATTCTGGACACAGCCACTGAGATAGAAGCTATTGATCATGTGGATGAAACGATGAAATGGGGAGAGCCCAGTTATATCACAAAAATAGGAAGTACGATTCGGATAGGCTGGAAACAGTCAACTCCAGATCAATACGCCATGTATTTTAATTGCAACACAAAGCTAGTTAACACGTTTAAAGAGGTTTATCGGGATTTATTTAAATATGAGGGTAATCGAGCGATTGTATTTGCTGAAAATGATAAAATACCAACGGAGGATTTAAAACAGTGTATTGCGTTGGCACTCACTTATCATAATCGAAAGCATCTACCAATGCTCGGGCTCTAATGTACTAAATTTCCCGCTAACAAGAGGAGTAAGCTGCAGTTCGGCTCACTCCTCTACTTTTGTTAATTGCTTCTATGGCATAACAATCTCTATTTCTACTAGTCTCCCGTCTTGCCTTGTGCAGTTTAAGGTAACATTGCCTTCTGGAAATGGGACAATGATTTGGTATTCGTTTTGTTCTGCATCATCTGTCCAACCAACTTGCTCGTAGCCTTCAAACTCATTTGCTTTGTTGAGATAAGATAAGAAGGTGTCCGTATCCACATGTAATGCGGCAAGAGCTTCTGTGCATTGCTAACCAAGTCCCCATAAACATCGCAATAAAAATGGACATAAATGATTTCAATTCTTGTGTTAAAGTCCAATCTAATTATTCATGAAAACCATAATCTATATATGAACCTAGCAAAAGTTAAAGGTGGTGTTTTTATGGGTTGTGAACAACCGACAAACTATGGATCAAGCTTTGTTTTAATCGTTGTCTTATTTATCTTATTAATTATAGTTGGCGCATCTTTCTATTAAATCTTAAACACCATCCACCTGCACAGCAACATCTCTGAAGTACTTTGCATGGGTACTTCGCCTCCTCTCTTATAGTTAGTTCGTATTTAAGTCATTTAAGAAGAAGAGACGATTACTTATTTAGTAATCGTCTCTTCTTCGTTTTTCCAAAAAATATAAAACACGACAAACTTAAACTCCTATTATCCTTTAAAGCTAGTTTCCTTTACTAAATACGAAAATTCACTTCTTTTACTTAGAAAGTGAGCACTTAAGTAGATAAATATTTGAATAGGAACGGAATAACTATATTTCCAATTTAATGTATGATATATACCTAACCATTCAAAAAAAGGTTCAGCTAGATATGAAGTCACTAACGCAAATATAATGGCTTTTGTAATTGGACTAAATTTCGGTTTAATCTGTATTAGCCACATCACCGCAACAGGCATTAAGGTAATATCCCACGGTGCATAAGTTGGTAGTATAGGGATTACATTAAATCTGTAATGCCAAAATCCAAGTTGATCTCCCAGAACGTCAAGTACAAGAGAAATTACCATTACAAAAAGTCCAGCGTACAGTAGTCGATCCGTGCTTTCCTTTTTCCTGATTTTTATCCAAATAACCCAAGGTATTATGGATAGAGCTACGCCAAGCCACCATAAATTAGAAAACAAGACATGTTGTTGCCATATTTCTATCTTTATTTTAATCAATTCATGAATCTGATCTACATTGTTATCTATAAGATTTATGATTTGCTCTTTTTCTTCGTTATTCATATGGCAAGCCCCTATATTCTTGAATGTACATTTAATATAGCTTAACCAGTATGGTTTAGAATATTACTCCACGTTGCGTAGTTTACTAACTGTCTAATCTTGAAATAGTTAAACTACTTCCATATATTCAGATACTTTTTCTTATACTTTATGTCGTCAACCGTGTCAATCAAATCCATCGCCGTTTGTTTGATCGACTCCTCATGATAATGGTCATATAAATTCTTCATATTTTGGAGCATATCATTACGGATCAAAGTGTAATTTTTTTCATCGGTTCCATTTTCAAAACGTTCAACCATATATTCCATAAGCATTTCTTTTTGGGGCGTACCAGCAATTCCAACCTTCCATATCGACTGAAGGCTATGTCTTGCTGTTACAAATTTTTCATCTTTTGTGACCTCCCACAACTTAGGGAAATCTTTCATGATTCTCATCTCTGGATCGCTCTTAGCTAGATTGGCTAAATATTGTGCTGCACGAGAACGTTGGTGGTTATCTTTGTGTGTTAAGTCGTCTACTAGTTGATCCCACACTTCATACGCCCAATCAACTTTTTGGTCAGTTGCATGTAGGATGTTTTGGTAAGCTTCGTAACGTTCCTCTTTATCACCTGTTTTTGATTTTTCAAATTCTAATTTCATTTGACTATCCATTTAAACACCGCCTAATTTCTAGGTTGATTTTAATTGTCATGACTCTCAACTTAAACTTACCGGGCATTTTCTACTTTCGCACATCAATCATTGCTGTATGATTTGGATCAGGTTGCCGCACGTATCATCCAAGACAGCGATGGTGATTCCACCCATTTCTGTTGGCTCCATCGTAAACGCTACGCCTTTTTCCACTAATCGTTTATATTCTTTTTGAATATCTGCCACCCCAAACATTGTCACGGGTATGCCTTCCTCAAATAACTTCTGTTGATACTCTTTTGCAGCAGGGTGCTCATTCGGTTCGAGTAAAAGCTCTGTCCCAGCTTGTTCATCTGGTGAAACAAGCGTGATCCATCTATGTTCCCCGGTAGGTACATCATGCTTTTTAACGAATCCCAACGATTCTGTGTAAAATGCTAATGCCTTGTCTTGATCTTCTACGAAAATACTCGTAATAATGATTTTCAACATTTTATGACCTCCTTTTATTAGTAAAACGCTCACATTTTCAATTATTCTACCCAACCCTTCACCAAATTCTTCAGTGGCTCTTTATTAAAAATAAGTACTCGATATTTTCCCTTTCGTTTTGATGTGACAAGACCAGCAGCTTCCAATACAGAAAGATGTTTTGCTATTGCTTGCCGTGAAATGGTAAGGTCGTGTTTCATAATCAGCCGCGTCGTAAGTTCATACAAAGTTAGCTCGTTACGTTCAGATAGCTCGTCTAACATTAACCGCCGAGTCGAATCACTAAGGGCTTTATATATAGCATCTTTATCTTGATTCATAGGTCGATTATATGCAACTAAAAGGTTGCATGTCAAGCATAGGTAACCTTTTAGTTGCATAACAACATTTCCAATAGATTATCTTACTCAGTTTAAACGATGCCTTCAACCAAATCAGCGAAGCTTTTCATACGTAGGTTTTGCCACGGCTGATCCTCACAACCAGTACCTACGTTAGTAAGAACTAATTTTCCCAAGAAAATGAAAAGATGTTTACTGAAATCAAGAAAGTGGGAATGCACTAAGTAAGGCTAATAAAAAAGCCAACTTAAATCGTTAACAAGCATGCCTAACAGTAAACATTCAGTCTTACAACATATAAGGAGAGGAATTATGCAGTATAACGAGAAATTGAAAGAACTAAAGACTATGAAATTCGAAGCACCAAAGAAGGTCTTATCTCTTTACTTAAATACGGACCTCAGCCAACCTAGTCAACATGATGGGGAATGGAAAATTCGGCTGAAAAACGGGTTCAATAAACTAGAAGAATACATCGAGAACAGCGGGAATCATGATGAATTACAACAAATTCAATCTATCAAACAAGCCGTCGAAAAAGAAATCCATGCGCATGCACGTAATTTTTCAAGAAGCATGGTGATTTTCGCAACAGCCGATCAAGAGGTCTGGTTTGTAGAAAAAATGCCGGTAGCTGTTGAAACAGCATTCTTCTGGGAAACATACCCTGTCACCGAGCAACTTGAATCACTTGAACGCAATTATCCTTACATGGGAATTGTCGTACTGCAAAAAGACGAAGCAGCCGTTCTTGAAACGGAGATGGGGATCTTGACCGATAAAACTAACTATATGTTGGATCTCGATACGGATGATTGGCGCGAACATCAAGGGCCGCAGGGAGATGACTTAACAGTCGGCGGACAGAAAAAAGATGAGTTCAATAATCGCGTCGAAGCGAACCGAGATCGTTGGTTCAAAAGCCTGGTTACAAAGATCGAGAAAAAAGCTGGAAAGAAGAATTGGAAAAAACTCTATCTTGTTGGGGAAAAGGAAGAAGTGGAGCAACTCAAATCTCATTTCTCCAAAAAAATTGATAGAACAATCCCTGACAACATATTAAATTGGAAAGATCACGAGATTTTAACAAAAGTATTTGATTCCGAGGCTGATCTCGGACAACCAATCCAAGAAGAAAGGAGTATTTCTATGAAGAATTATACTGTAGCTCCAAATAAGGACGCAACCGCGTGGTATGTCAAAGTTGAAGATATCGCTCCTATCAAAGAATATGATAAAAAGGATAAAGCAATTGAAGCTGGCGAACAATTAGCAGCAGAAAATAAGCCTGCAACATTATCTATTTTGACTAAGAATCACGAAGTAGCAGATACAAGAAAATTTGCTTAAAGTAAAAGTTGAATTTTGAGCGATATCATGCCCTCTAAGGATGACAAACCGTTACTCCTTAGGGGGTTTTTATGTGAGTAACTCTTTACACAAAAGTGATTGATGGGGGTTCTGTGCTACTGGTTGTGACCTCATCACTTTCCCATTAAATAATATAATTTATTCGTTTAATCAATTTAATAACTACATAGATATTTATTAAGGTAAGTATGACTACAACAGACACTAGTAACAAAGATAATGAATGAGAAAATAATGCCCAAATGACTGCTCCAATTGCATACAGCGTGTAGGATGCAATACAAATAATACCTAACCATAGAAAGGATTTCATATCTTTATAGGTTCCGATTGCTGATAGAAGAAATAATATCGAAAACACTCCTCCAACTAATGCCAAAACTGTTTGTTCATCGTTGAGAAAAACCATCGAATTACATAGTAGAATTACACAGATAAACGCTAAGTACAATGCAACAAAGTTAGTTTTCATTTACATCCAACCTTTCTTTTAATCTCTTAAAAGAGTTATATATTTATTTACGACCCAACAGTGATAACAGTTTCAATTATCCTTCTTTTACGATTTTCATTTAATACTGAAGGATAAATAACATTAATATCGAATTTTATAGATGAATAATAAATAATAAGGAGTTGAGTATTTAGCATGAACAATATTTTTGATCTATTACATACAAATGAAATAGTAAAACGTATTGACGGGTTAGAAGTAGATTCGCCACCAAAATGGGGCGAAATGGATGTTGCTCAAATGTTAGCGCACTGCTCTGCTTTTCAGGATATCGCTATGGGGAATGCTTTTCCTCCAAGAGGATTGTTAGGTATATTGGTAGGAAGAATGGCAAAACCAATTTTCTTCAATGACAAGCCCCTACCTGTGAATATGTCTACAATTCCAACCATTTTAATTGCAGATGAGAGGAACTTTGATACTGAAAAAGAAATTCTAAAACAAAAGATTACAACATTCCAAAAAAATGGACCTAAAAAATGTACAAATCACCCACATCCCTTTTTCGGGAAACTAACTTCTGAACAATGGGGGAAAGGAATTTTCAAGCATCTTGATCATCATTTAAAACAGTTTGGTGTTTAGCCGCTGTTGTCTTATCTCACTTCATTTGCAGCATTGTTTGTAAATTCAAGTAATATAAAACGAAAGAAAAAATAGAACAATATGAAATTACCTAAAATGCCCATACTCATATTCCAACCGGTAATTCCACCTGAGAAGATATTTGATAAAAGGAAATTGCTCCCATTATCAATATACAAAGTAAAAATATGAAAAGGAAAACCAAACGAATAAGCATATATCGTTGTGTGTAAATGTTCGGGAGTCAAGTCAGGAATCAACAAAGATAAGAGAACGATAAAACCAACAGATGTCCACAGTATCTTTGGGTTGTATACACTACTCCAACCCTTATGTTTATAAAGAAAATATAGTATTACAAACACATAGATTATTGCTATCCAACCGTAGTTTTCCGCATTAATACCAATGCTTGAAAGTATAAGGTAGTTAACTACACCAACAATGGTCAAAAGAATAAAAAAAATAAATGTGAAACGAAGTGATTCTAAAAGAATTTTCATTTTCTTCCTCCATTTATTTTAAAATTTTCTTTTTAATATTCCTGTTGCTCTGCACAAGATCCTGTTACTTTATTTTAACATATTATTCCATAAAAATTTCGGAATAAAAAAGATTTTGTCTCGTTTGATATTCGCTTGTTGAATATTCCACCCATCAGCTTAGTAGTTTTACCTATTTCTTTTCTTTGATTTCCTTCAGCAATTTAATAACTTCTTCATTATGTTGGTTCGATTTTCTTAATTGAGATTCAATACTAACAAGAGTTATAAATATTACAATAAAACCAATAAATATAAACATTTAATTGCCTCCTCTTCCGTGTCTCTTTTACATATGCCCCCCAGTTTAGTGCAATAGGATACTAGTTTAAATGCAAATAATTTTCATCTAAATATTCTTCTG
>NZ_JBJGXI010000061.1:0-27572 GCF_045635475.1 Radiobacillus sp. PE A8.2
TTTACTTTGCAGTGCGGGTTCTAATCACATCTATTTCGGGATTAGTAAATCCGGATGCTTCTACTGATTTTCTAAATTTGTTACTTTTCGGTATGCTCTTATCTTTAGGATTATCTAATGTAGTTCAGCTTATCGAAATGATAGTTAACAGGCAGAAAAAACACGCTGTTTTTACATTGTTACTTATAAGTACGATTTTCGTTCTAGGAGTATCCGCATATATGTTGTGAAAAAATCGTTTGCTTAGGCAGAGTGAACTTAGATATTTCTATATATTAGAGATGTTGATGAAAGCAGTTATTTAAGAAAGAACCTTTAATATAAGATGGGAGGAAGTTGTTATATGGAGACAATTGGTAGTATAGGATGGTATCTATTGTTAAATATTATATTTATTGTGATATTAGCCCTTATCTTTTACGCAGTTGGTTCACTGTTTAAAAGATAATAAATTATGATAATCAAAATCAATATATTGAACAAAAATTAGACAGAATTATAGAACTACTACAGAAGGAACATGAGATTGACTATAACCACCTGCATCAATATATCAGCAGAAACACCCCAATTCTAATGGAATAATTATCCTATACCTCAACCAAAGAAAACGAGTAACCCTGTTAAGCATTCGATTCCGTTATTAATTAAATCTAACAAATGGAGCTTCTATAGAGATTTGATAATATTCATCAATTTGTTATTGTTTTCCTCGCTGCCCTCTACGTAAAAGACTAACACGTTTTGTGCAGTAAAAGTTTTGTATGGTTCCAATGACGCAGTAGCACTTTTTTCTTCAAAAACATCCATAGCTTCTTTTCGTGCATCAACATCGGAAAATACATAAATAGATAGGGCAGAACCATCTAAAAAATATATTTGAGGTGGTACACCATTTAGTTTTTGAATAAATATATTTCCACTAGGTAAATCTGCATCTTTTAATTCTAATTCTTTTTCAGCTATAGCATTTTTAACATCTTGTAAAGATATATTGGGCATTGATTTGTCTTCTACAACATCTTGTTTACTGCAAGCGGCAAGTAAAAATATAATTAGTCCGTAAATCAATATTTTTTTGAACACCTATAAGCCTCCTTACCACTTATTTTGACAAGTAGATAAATTTCAGCTGTATCTTCTTCCACATTACTTCACTTTATTTCAATACTTAATGATCTGCCACATCGATACCTCTTTATTTAGCTACTGATCAGTCCTAATTTATCCCAAACGATATCCTTATCTTACCATAATTATTCTGAATAATCTTATTTTTTTGGTTATAAAGCAAACTATTAAAAATATTTACAAGGTTAGTCGAAGTATAACACCAATTAGATTAAACAAAAAAACAACCTCCTTAACGATTAACTTTATCGCCAAGAAGATTGTTTTCAACAAACCTAAATATTCAATTAAAGGGCTCGTTTTTATTCATATGAACAGCTGTTTTCCTTGCTTCACAGAGCAATCCAACATTATCCACTTGTTCTCGTTGAGTTCTGGTAATGTCCGTTAGCAATTAGGGTCTGGTGCACCAGCGTTTGTGGCAGTTTTAAACGAAGAACCACAGCCACATGATACGATTGCGTTCGGATTATCGATTGTGAATCCGCCGCCCATCATGTTTTGTTTGAAGTCAATTTTTGTTCCTTCAATAATTGCTACATCTTGTTTATATATCGTAACTGGAATATCGTTAATAACTTCTACAACATCAAGCTCTTCATTGACGTCGGCATCAAATCCCATTGAATAAGAAAGTCCACTGCAGCCTCCGCCTTTTACACCGAAACGAAGGCGAACATTCTGTTGGTCTTCTTCTTTCATCATTTCTTTTATTTGAAGACTCGCATCGTCCGTAATTTGGATAACCATGTAACGTTCCCTCCTTTTTATCACCATAATTTTATCTACTATACAAGGAAAACGCAAGCAGGTTGCTTGATCATTGCTGCACTAGCTTTGTTCCCAGAAGTAGCTACCAGAAGCAGTAGTCTCGGCTTTTCCTCTCATTTTAACATTCCCGTTTTGTTGCCACGTAATGAATAGATCTCCACCGCTTAAATGTACACAAACCTCTTCATCCTTGCTCGAAAAATCATTTAAAACCGCCGCAACCACGGCTGCACAGGCACCTGTACCACATGCTTGCGTTACGCCTGAACCACGCTCCCAGACGCGAAAATTAATTTCTTTGCTAGAAATCATCTCAATAAATTCCGCATTTACCTCTTCAGGGAAGCGTGAATCTTTGGAAATTACAGGTCCTAGTTCATATAAAGGCGCTTCTTCAATGTTCTCAACAAAAAAGACGGCGTGTGGGTTGCCCATAGAAACTGCGGTAACCTCTAAGGGATGATGTGAAATATTAAATGATTCGGAAATAACTTCGTCCGCGTCGTCGCCTTCCATTGGAATTAAATGACGTTGAAGGATAGGATTTCCCATATCTACAGTTACTTCATCAATAGCAGGACGTTCCCCGTGCACAGTTGCTTCAACTGTTCCTGCTTTCGTTTCAATCGTAAATGTTTTATCCTCTACTAGCTTATTTTCATAGGCGTATTTAGCAACACAACGAAGCCCATTTCCACAATTTTTGCCTTCCGATCCGTCCTTATTAAAAATCCGCATGCCTACCGCTGCTTTATCACTCGGATGAATTAATATAAGCCCATCAGAACCTATTCCCGTATTACTATTGGAAACATCGATAGCTAGTTGAGATAAGTGCTTTTCTTCGATCGTATAGTTAAATAAATCAATATATATATAGCTATTTCCTAAACCGTGCATTTTTGTAAACGGGATCTCCATCCGTAACACCGCCTCTTGTATCTATTATATTGTTCGCTATTAAAATAGGGGATTCTCCTCAATATATTTATAAACATTTTCAACTAATTCTTCTGGTGAATCAGCCATTACAGGTTCTCCGTTCACAATTGCAAATAAAAATTGTGAACAAATCCCACAAAAACTGGTGCATCCATATTCGATCACATCTAAATCAGGATCTTTTTCTAACTCTTCTTTTGCTTTTTGTGATCCTTCTGCTAAATTATTTACACAAAATTCAATTGTTGGATTCATCATCGCTCCTCTTTCTTTAGTAAAGATGAATCCCCTATAACAAACATAGCTTGTCACAAGTATATTGGCAATCTAAACGCACATATTATCTTATTCCTTCCATCTCCAACGCATGGTAAATTGTTTTTAAACGTGGGTTACCTTCTCCGACAATTGTACGATTAACCAAGACTACCGGATAAAAGATATCTTCCTCGAGCACTTTCTTAGCAAATGCTTGATGTGCTTCGTTAGCAGGAGGTTCAAATAAATCTATATATTCATACTCAATAGCTGCCTCTGGGTATTTCCTTGATATAGCGGCCTGTAGCCATTCATACGTATCAATCGAACCCGGTGCACCAACACAGCTTGGGCACGTTTGCGTGGCACCGTAGACCGTAAGTTTTACTTGTGATTGTTCCATGCGTGCTCCTCCTCTATCTTCCTTAATTTATATTTTACAAAAGAACAGATTAAAGTTAAAATAAAATATGTATTATATATGATTTTGAACATTTTCCCATGGACTATCGGTAGTCAATAATAGATTTTTTCGTAAAAACAATTTATAATATATATGAAGTTGAAAGGAGAAGATGGATGATGGATGAACAAGTTCAAGAGGTATTAAATAAATTACGTCCATTCCTTTTACGCGACGGTGGCGATGTAGAATTGGTCGATGTAGACTCTGATGGCATTGTGCGTCTTCGTCTAATGGGCGCTTGCGGTAATTGCCCTAGCTCGACGATCACACTTAAAGCTGGAATTGAGCGTGCCTTAATGGCTGAAGTTCCTGGCGTAACGGAAATAGAACAAGTATTTTAATTGATGGAATGCCAATATAAACGGTAAGCGGATAGTTAGTGTAGCTAACTATCCGCTTTTTCATTCCTGGTAGGAAACGTCTAATTTTAATGTTTTCAAGCCTTCGTTTTCTACTTGTAACGGCAACCATTGAAATTCGGGGAACTGTTTTTTCCAACGCGGGATTTCTGCATCGACAACTTGGTCGTCTACAATCGCAATCATCGTTGGACCAGCCCCACTTAAAAAAGTGCCATACGCTTTATCTTCAACGAATGTAGCTATTTCATCATAATGCGGAATTAGCTCTTTACGGTATGGTTGATGAAATAAATCCTTCTTCATCATTTTTCCTAATAAGCTCCAGTTCTGCGCACATATTGCCGCGACACTGACGTTAGCAACACTACTTGCATGCACACTTCTTCCAAAGCTAAAGCTTTCCGGTAAAGCTGCTCTTGCATCTTTTGTTTTCAACTCAAACTCTGGAATAATTGCAACAAAAGTAACGCCACTAACAGGCACTTTAATCCAATCTACTTCACCATCATAATGCCCGATAACGCAACCACCCATTAAACAGGGGGCTACATTATCCGGATGACCTTCAATTTCTGCAGCAATCTCTAATTTATCTTTTTCTGTCATATTTAATTCAAGTAGTACATTAGCCAATTCAATACCTGCAATTGTTGCCGTTGAGCTACTTCCCAGACCTCGAGCTAACGGTATTTCACTTTTAACCTCTACTCTACAAGAAGGCAACGTTTTATTACCGTATTTCGAAGCGGTTTGTTTAGCAATTTGATACACAAAGTTCGTTTCATCGGTAGGAATTTCATTTAAACAATCAGAAACAGAGATAAACTCCCATCGATCCGATGGTGTAACGGTTAATTCTAAATACAAATTTAACGCCACACCAATAGAATCGAATCCTGCACCGATATTCGCTGTGCTCGATGGAACTCTAATTACCCAACTCATACCATTACACTACCTACGATTTCTTGTGTAACAATCTTTTCATCGTTAGGTAAAACACGTGGTTTGATCTTGCTATAATCAAT
The DNA here is from genome assembly GCF_045635475.1 of Radiobacillus sp. PE A8.2. Lineage (NCBI taxonomy): Bacteria > Bacillati > Bacillota > Bacilli > Caryophanales > Bacillaceae > Radiobacillus > Radiobacillus sp. PE A8.2. The sequence continues at coordinate 4,959 of NZ_JBJGXI010000061.1, forward strand.
CGCTGTATTCGGGTCTTTAAGTCCATTACCTGTTAATACCGATACGATTGTCGAACCTGGTTCCACTTGACCTTGCTTAATTGCCTTAAATAATCCTGCAATCGAAGCACATGACGCTGGCTCAGCAAATATTCCTTCATTTTCTGCTAACCACTGATAAGCTTCAATCATTTCTTCATCTGTTATTTCATCAATCGAGCCTTGTGACTCATCTCTAGCAACAACAGCCTTATCCCAGCTAGCAGGATTTCCGATACGAATCGCTGTTCCTACAGTTTCTGGATTTTCGAATACACGATTATGCACAATAGCTGCTGCACCACTCGCTTCATACCCCATCATTTTCGGCAGGCCAGAGGATTTAATTTCGTTATATTCTTTAAATCCTTTCCAATATGCTGTGATGTTACCAGCATTTCCAACCGGAATAAATAAATAATCTGGAGCTTTACCAAGCACATCGACAATTTCAAACGATGCAGTCTTTTGACCTTCGATTCGATAAGGATTAACAGAATTCACTAATGCCACTGCTCCTGTTTCACTAATCTTTCGTACCATCCTTAGCGCGTCATCAAAGTTACCTTCAATTGAAAATATTTCAGCACCATACATAACTGCTTGTGCTAGCTTGCCTTGAGCAATTTTTCCTTCTGGGATCACGACAATACATTTTAATCCGGCACGAGCAGCAAATGCTGCCGCTGACGCCGATGTATTTCCTGTTGAGGCACAAATAACGGCTTTTGCGCCATCTTCCATTGCTTTAGCCATTGCCATAACCATGCCACGATCCTTAAATGATCCAGTCGGGTTTGCACCTTCTATTTTTGCATAGACATCCAGTCCGTGTTGTTCGGAAAAAGATTCTAATTTGATTAGTGGTGTGTTACCTTCTTGTAAACTAAGTGTTGGTGTTGTTTCATTAACTGGTAAATATTGTTTGTATTCGGACAATAGCCCTTTCCATCCTGCCATTATTTATTCCTCCCCTTCTACACGGTAGTAACTGATCATACGTTTTATTACAGACAAGCTTTTCAGTTTTTCTAAGCTATTAATTAACTGTTGCTTACTTATTTTATGCGTAACCATGACAACCTCTGCTGTACCTTTACTGCTTCCTGGTAGTTGCAATATTTTTGCAAAGCTAATTTTTTCATTTGTAAATACATTCGTTAATTTTGAGAATGTTCCTGCTTCATCATCTGCTTCCATTCGGATGAAATATTTCATAAACTTTTCATTATTTTCTTTTAACTGTGTTTGGTACTGTGGCGTAATATAGGAATTCCCGCTAATACCTAAACGAATATTTTTAACAGCCTCCATTAAATCGGATACGACTGCAGTTGCCGTTGGCATGCTACCTGCACCTGGACCATAGAACATTGTCTCTCCTACAGCTTCCCCATGTACATACACCGCATTATATTCATTTTTAACCATCGCTAATGGATGTTCATGTGGTAATAATGTTGGTTCAACACTTACTTCAACTTTACCCTCATGACTAGATGCAATTCCAATTAGTTTGATCGTATAGCCAAGACTATCAGCAAAACTAATATCCTCTTGGGTAATGCCAGTAATACCAATTACTTCAACATCCTCTAAAGCGATATCCATCTTGAATGCTAGATTAGCAAGCAACGTCATTTTACGTGCCGCATCTATGCCTTCTACATCGGATGTAGGATCTGCTTCAGCAAAACCTAAGTCCTGTGCTTCTTGCAGGACTGAAGCAAAATCTAACTGTTCATCAGACATTTTTGTTAAAATATAGTTAGTTGTTCCGTTAACAATACCCATAATTTTCTGAATTCTATCGGAAGCAAGACCGTCTGATAATGACCTTAGAATTGGAATGCCACCTGCAACACTAGCATCGTAAAAAATATCACAACTATTTTCTTTTGCCAATCTTAATAGCTGTTGACCATGAACCGCCATTAGATCTTTATTAGCTGTTACAATGTGCTTTTTATTTCGAAGTGCTTTTTCTAAAAGTAGGTGGGTATCTTCAATTCCACCCATAACTTCGACAATCACATCGATTTCCGGATTGCTTACAAGCTCATCCGCTTCTGTTGTAAGCCAGCTCGGATCAATTTCTACATCTCTTTTCTTATTAACATCATGAACAAGCACTTTTTTTATTACAACTTCGGTACCAAGTTTATATTTAATTTGTTCCTGGTGATTAGTTAAAATCTTAACAACACCAGTCCCAACCGTTCCTAAGCCACATAATCCTACATTAATTTGTTTCAAGCTTACGCCGCCTCCCTTTGTTCCTTTTGCAAATACAACTGTTTATCTATAGTGGACATTATACCGTTACAACTATGCTTTATCAAGGTAAATCTGCCCAAAAACAGTGAATTTAAGCAGAAGTTGGTAAAGAAAGCGCTGCAAGTAAAAAAGCGCAGAGTGAGAGCTAACATGATTTGGCGGCCACACAAGCGCTTATTTTGCCTAAAGTTCCAGTTACGATAATTTGCCGGCCACCAAAGCCCTTATTTTCTAAAAGAAACCCACTGAGGCAATCATATTACTAAATTAAGCGCGCTGGTGGCCGCACAATTTTAATTATGCCTATTTTGTCACAGATAAGAGCACTGGTGACCGTCAGCGACTCCATCGCCCTGTGGCAATAGTCCCCGATGACATAATTGCTCTGGATAAACTATACTAAGCTGTGGAAACATACTCCTCTTTGGCGGGCAAAGAAGCAGTCCTTGGAAAGGGGTGGTTTTCCTCCGCCGCTGTTTAAATTAAATAAAAAGACGCTTTCCAATCTAACTAGAAAGCGCCTCCCATAATTTTTACCAATCCAGCTGTGGTATGCTAGCTGCAACTGCGTCTATGTTTACTTCCTTATAAAATATTTTCAACTGGTTCTCATATGCTGCTTGTCGCTCTAATAACACATGATAGTCGTTATACAAAAGCTCATGATTTTTGCTTACCATTCCATTTTCTATAAAATCAAATAAATGAACAGGATATAATAAGCGCGCGTACAAAAGCCGCCAGCTAAAAATCGATAACGACCTTACCCGATCATATTCTGCTAAAAACTTGCTCGCCTTGGAAATTCCTTGGCCACCTTCTTCGAGCAAATATCCACGAACGACTTCGGCAATGTCCCGGGTCGGGTGGTCATAGACAAACTGATTGGACCAGATTACCGACTGCTGGATTTGATCTGTATAGCGGGCAAAAGTAATACAGGCACGATCATATTCATGGAATCGCCAATCTTGTTCCGATTCTTGTAAATATTGAATAGCATTTTCCGACAATCCAATAATATATGGGAATGTATCAATTAGTAGACGTTGATAACGTGACACTGGTCGCTCCTGATATTGCTGCTGGTAGTATTTTTCGAAAACATCAATTTTGTTTTCCCACAGTGTTCGCCATTGCCCATAGCTTGAAATATGGGGTGGGTCATATGGATAAGCAGAACCAATGTGATGAAAATAAGCTAATGCTTCTGGATGGGTACGAATTTCCTGTTGTTTCTTCAGCTGCGTGTGCATTACAACATAGTCTTGTTGCTCATACCGCGTACTTAATTGTTGGGATTGATTAGCGATTGGGGATGCAATATTTCCGATATTGTTAGAAGCTATAAAATCACTAACTATTTTTTGTTCAAAGTATATCTCTTCAATGTTTTCCATAGGAGTGATAAAATAAAAATCATAACCATTTGTATACCCAGGAACGCCATTTACTGTTGTCTTCCTGCCTTGAAAATCACCCACATACTGGGACAATAATTGCTTCAATTTGACATCTCCCTTTCTCCTAAGCTTCTGATTTAGTCTATGATAACAATTGGGCAATCTGAACTCTAATGAGGAAATCCTTGATGGGTATATTAGTAAAATACTATTCTTAATGTTAGGTGGATGAACATGGAACAACACACAAATGCAACAGCATTAGAAAAAAAAGCTAGGTCTTGGTTACAAGAGCGTGGTGTAACAATTGATGATATTGCTGATCTCGTTTACTATTTACAAAATAAATACCAGGATAATTTAACAATGGACGATTGCCGTCATCATGTACACAAAGTATTAATGAAGCGTGAAGTACAAAATGCGATTATCACTGGAATCCAGTTGGATGTATTAGCGGAGAAAAAACTTTTGGAAGAACCGTTGCAAGAAGCAATTAGCATCGATGAAAGCTTGTACGGTGTTGATGAAATAATTGCCTTTTCTATCGTAAACGTGTACGGCTCTATCGGATTTACCAACTATGGTTATATCGATAAACAAAAACCAGGAATCTTGGCAAAGCTTAACGATAAATCAACCGGACAATGTCATACCTTTTTGGATGATTTAGTGGGAGCCATCGCTGCTGCGGCATCTAGTCGTTTAGCTCACTCGGCGGCTAATGATCGTGACATTGATTAATTATTTTTTAATGAAACCTCGCGGCCCATGCGAGGTTTTTTTGCGCCTTTTTACACTTCCATATTTATGTAAATTGTGCTAATATTTTTAGTTGTCTAATAAAATTATCGTAAAGTAGGTCATACATATGAAACTAAGTCAACGCTTGTATTGGATCATACCGGTTTTATTCTTAACCGTGGGAACAGGAATTTTATTCTTTCAAAACCTGTTAGAAGTAACAGAAGTACCTGAAGATGATTGGAGCCGCGCAATACCAATTGGAGAATTAAGCGGGAATAAAGCACCTATTATAACAGAACAAGATAATCAACTAGCATTAACTTATTTCGAAAATGAGACGTTAGTTCAGGATATATATGATCAAAATCTTAATTTCGTTACAAAAGAAGCATACCAAAATCTTCCTTTTGATAAATGGACGCAAGCTTTTATAGCAGAGAATACGGTACTATATCACGATTATTATCATATTTACGATGGGGAAACCAACGAACAAATTACTGCTGCTAATGGATTTTTTCCACTTTCAACAAGCCTATTTTATCAAAAGGAATTAACCTTGTATAAGCTTGATCCAACTACATATCAATCTTATCCATTGGTAACATTCGATCGTGAACCAGAAGGCGTAATTCCTAAACAAACAGATGATGGCAAAAATGTCTTGTTTACTTACACGCGAGATGTGAATCAATTACATCTCACATTATTTGATCTTACTAAAGATCAAGCTGACATAATATATGAAAGTTCTCTTGCAATTGGTCACGATGAGCAAGTTGTTGAATTAAATTACGCCATCAACGAAGATCAACTTGCAGTGGTTTTGAAATTAAAGCGAAAACCACAGGGTGGCGGCACTCCAATTATCACGACCAAATTTATGGAAACAAATATTTCAGATGCGAAACAGACACAGCTTATGGAACTAACATTCGGTGATCCGAAATCGGACTACGTTTTAGACGAAGTAGGCGACATTTCTATTGCATATGTTGATAGTCAAGTTAATCTGCTCTTTTCAGCTTTAGGAAGTACAGAAACTACCTTTAAGGATGCAGATGCATTTAACATCTATCAAGCTGTTGAACATGATGGGGAATGGGTTGTACAACGTCGTAGTAATACAAGTGGATTATCTACGAAGCCTGCATGGATGATGGAAAATCAAGTATTATGGTTAGAAAAAGATGGCGCTAATAGCACATTGTATGTTTCATCCAATGATCCAGAGATTATTAATCGAGCAGATTCGTGGAATCGTGATGATTTCTTAAATGCACTAGGTAAAACACTCGGTATGCTATCTGTTTCATTATTTACCCTGTTTGTAACGGCAATCTGGTATTTAGTACCGTTTACACTTATCTCGCTAGGATTATTAGTTAATCGCAGAGTAATCGATGGAGATCCTAGTTGGATTTATTATAGTGGTGTCGGTGTTTATTTATTGACAGCTTTGCTTTTTAAGGACAATTTGTTTATTGACAATGTTTATCAAAATGGGCCTGACTACTTAACATTCACGAATAGCGATTTTGTCTATATTATTGGATTCGCCTTAATCGCTCATCTCACTACATTGCTCGGAGCAAGACGAAAGGATTGGAGCAGACCAATTGATGCTTTCTACTTTATCTTAGTTCACATCTTATTATTAACAATATTCTTTGGGCCATATTTAATATAGAAACGAAACACAAATTGCCCCTGATTTTCACAAATCAGGGGCATTTCTTTTTATTTATGATTATTTTGCAATGTGGTTAATGCGCAAAACAGCTAAACTCCGTCGTAAGGTAGTGCTTGGGATAGTGCTATCACCCGTTCCGTCAGAATACTTCGCTTTCCGCGGGGAGCGACGAGCCTCCTCGAACTGCGTTCTGCGGGGTCTCGTCCCTGCTCTTTTTTCCCGCAGGAGTCGAGGTATTCTGCCTCCACTTGCTTAGTATTTCAAATTGTAGAAAAGCGTGAGGAAACTATTCCATCAGAGGAAATGAACTTCGACTCCTGCGGGAATAGTGGCTCACTAGCCCCCCGCGGAAAGCGAAGTGGATTTCCGGAGCGGTGCAAGCACTCTCCAAGTTACGACGGAGTTTACTTCAATTACGACTTATCTATTCTTTAGAAAATGCTGTTACTACATCAAGCTCATTATTCAAATATGTACGAATATGTGTACTAAATTGCTCTAACTCATCGAAATGCTTGTTCATTGTTTCAAAAATAAAATCATGATTTACCGTTAAGTATTCTTTTACTAACTTCTGCCTTAAACCAATTATTTCTTTATAATTATCGATTTGATCAACCGGCAATACACGTTCATCGACGAGAATATCAATAATATCAAAAAAGCTTCCCGGATCGCGCATAATGAATCCGTCAATCATCATATTACCAACATCAAGCATCGATTCAATAATCATCTGGGATATACGCTCGAGACTAAGCTTCTCTAAAAAGGACTCAAATGAATGCTGTTCTAATTCTTGTAACAAACCTTCCATATATAAAAGTGTTTCTTCAATTTTATTTCGATCAACAAAATACATTGTTACTTCCTCCTACTCGTTACTCCCCACTATCATACCATAATTTTTTTCGAATTATTGCTAGTACGCAAAACATGCAGATCAGGCAAAAAAGATAGGACGCATGGATAATAAACCTTGTCTCGGAAAAAATAAGGATATAACAGGAGGTTATCTGATGTTCAATGAAGATGAGGAAAAATACTCTGACTTTTCTAACGTGGAAGCTGGAAGAAATTATTTAATACCAGAACAGCTACCTGAAGGCCCATATGGCTCACCAATAAATAAGGATAAACCAGTACAAAATAAAAGTACGCCATGGAAAGAAGGGCAACGATATTATAGTGCCTTCAATTTTCCTGATAAAGATCAGCACCAAGATCTTCCTAGACAGGAGGATGGTGCACACCCTATCCATGATCATGATGGTGATGTTGAGCCAAATGAAGAAGATAAATAAGACGAGCTACCCTTTTTCTTAGGGTAGCTACCTTAGTCTGTTTGGCGCTTCATAATAAAGTACGCACATCCAAAATTACAATACTCATATAAATAATCGTCTAATGTACTTATTTTCGTATCAAACGTAGCTTTTGGATTTTGGTCATCATAAAATCCTTTTAATCGTAACTGCTCATAACCCCAATCACCAACTACGAAGTCATATTTGCTTAAGATATCACTGTAACGTTCCTGTAGGACATCATTATTATATCCATTCTTTACATCCTCAATGATTTCATATTTATTACCTTGGACTTCTATTATCAACAACTTTCACCCCTTAATTTCTCGTTCTAGTGTATCATAATTTTAATCTTTTTTAACTAACAAAAGCAATAGCCCAAGCAATTCATTTTTTAGGATATGATTTACTAGCATGTATTTTGAAAAAGGAATCAAACTAAGACATGGGGAGATTTATTTTACCAGGAGGGTTAATCATGGTCTTAAAAAAGTACGTTCTTTCATTTTTAATTGTACCACTGCTTATTATGGCTGGCTGTGCAGGTACAAATAATGCTGATTCTGATCGAACCGAGGAAGCGGATAATGACTTAGATGAGTTTATGGAGCCTGCACAATCAAATGGAGATTTAAATGGTCAGCTTGGTTATGTCAATTACAACAAAGATGAACTTGAAATGACAGATGACCAACCACAGGTTGTTACTGTTAACAGACAAAAAATGGCGGACACAATTAGCCGCATGATTTTGACTTATGAGGGCTTTGAACAAGTTGCAACACTTGTAACCGATGATGAGGTATTGATTGCTTATCAGAAGCCTGATGATCTAGACCGAAACAAAGCAGCTTCAATCGTAAAGAAAACCGGTCTTTCGATACTACCTCGATTTTATGATATCTACGTTTCTGATCAAGCAGTATCTTTTCGTGACATTCAAAGCTTACAAAATTCTACAACATTGAATGATAATTACGAGCAGACGCTGGAAAATATTATTAATGACATGAAGAAACATCCTCAGGGAGAGTATGTGAGCGAAAACAATAATATGGAAAATGAAAACAAGTAAAATTTGGCACCTGAACCTATTTATTTAGGATAGGGTGCTTTTTTCCATTTATCTTTCTGCTCATGTCGTACACACTACATACTAGTGACGGTCTATCAGGAGGTGAAAATGTTTTAATGCTTACAATTAGTCGATTTATCGTAATCGTATGTGTATGTATCACCGCAAACATAGCACATTTATCTTACGTGTCAGCAGAAGAAGAAGTGGATAAAGATGAACAAAGAATGGCACTTTATAAAAAAACAGAAGCACTTACAATGATCCCTTGGTATTACCTTGCTGCCATCGACCAATATGAGCGTAATACACAAAAAGAAACTGCATCGGAAGATTTAATAGCTATTACAATACCCGAGTTTGATTGGTATGGTGCAGGTAATATTACGAATAGCAACGAATCATATATGATTTCATTGTTTAATGGCATAGGACAAGATGGTAACGGGGATGGTTTGGCAGATCGTAAGAACAATGAAGATATTTTATACACAACTGCTAACTATCTTCGTACATTTGGTTCCTCTAAGGATGACATAAAAATTGCTTTATGGCGTTATTATCAAAGGGACTTATCAGTTCAAACCATTATCAATATCGCCAAAGTTTATAAAACTTTTGATACGATTGCATTAAATGACAATGATTTTCCGATTCCGCTTCAACACAACTATAGCTATCGTAACACGTGGGGAGATGCGCGCGGCTTCGGTGGAAGAAGAATACATGAAGGCACAGATATTTTTGCCAACTACGGTGTACCGGTCAAATCAACTACCTATGGTGTCGTTGAGATGAAGGGTTGGAATCGCTTTGGTGGTTGGAGAATTGGTATTAGAGATATACGAAGTAACTATCACTATTATGCTCATCTAAATGGTTACCAAGAAGGCCTTGAAGTAGGAGACGTTGTAAAGCCTGGTGATGTGATTGGTTCAGTGGGGGCAACTGGATACGGGCCACCTGGAACGTCAGGTAAATTCCCACCACACCTGCACTATGGCATGTATAAAGACAATGGATATAGCGAGTGGTCGTTTGACCCTTATCCATATTTAAAACGTTGGGAGCAGCAAGCGAGGAAGAAAAAGTAGAGAAACAAAAGCGCAAGCGCCCGTTTAGCGACGTATGGACTGGACTGAACCGTAGGAAATAAAGGAAACACGGTGAACGAAGTGAACCGATGTTGACTTATCGTACGGAGGCGGGTGTTGTCTCACTAGTCGCTGGGTGCTGGAGCTGGATGTGGCTAAATAACTTAGTAAGATATCCACAGTTGTTTAATTTTATAATTTCCTGGACAGTAAGAAAAGCGCGCAGAGCGCCGCCCGAGAAACGTAGCGACTGGAGCGAATCGACTGAGATAAAGGAATTATCCCCCTGCAAAAGGGGTATGTCGACGTTGGACGACAAGTCCTCTCTTAGTCGACCTTCCATTAAACTTGAATCGATGATCACTTAGCGTAAGGCGATTCGTGAAGTCGTGTAGTTTCTGGCGCTCGGAGCTAGACACTTGTACAAATTTCTTTACTTCCATAGAGAAAGAAAAACCCTTACCACTGAATGATGTGGTAAGGGTTTTAAATATTTATTTATTTGCTTTTGAAACTAGAACTGCATTTATAATACTAGCTGCAAGTCCTCCCCAAATCACAACTACACCAATGATCGCCATTGTAATTGCTCCACCTGACATAATTATGCACCCTCCTCTTCCTTAGACTTATTATCTGAAGAGTTTGGCCATTTTTTCAGCGTTAGTAACGCACCTACAAAGATTGCTCCCACAGCTACGAGCCATCCGTAATTGAATAAGAAGTCGACTGGATATTTTCCGTAGAACAGAAGCTCACCCGTTTCTTCATCAACAGTTCCAGTTATTTCTGTTCTAAGGTTTTGTAGCATCATGAACCCGAGTACAACCGGTGTAATAATTCCAAGACATACTCTCCACCAAGTACCAATCTTAATATCCGATACGTCATTAGCGTGGTTTTGGAAGTCTTTTAATGATTTTGCAAACCATGCGATTGCAACTACTTCAAATAGACCTGACAATGCTACACCATAACTATTAATAAAGTGATCGACTGTGTCGAGTAAATTTAACCCACCTTGATTAGCAAAGAACAACGATAAAAGGGTAGCTAAACCGACACCAGTTGCAATAGCAGCTCCACGCGAAATATTAAACTTTTCTTGCAATCCAGCTACATATGTTTCAGAGATAGAAATCATGGAAGATAAACCAGCTAAAACAAGTGATGCAAAGAATAAGAATCCAAAGAATCCTGAAGCAGGCATTTGGCTAATTATTTCCGGGAATACCATGAATGCCAAACCAATTCCGCCATCAACTACTTCGGAAACTGGTTTATCGACCTGATTAGCCATAAATCCTAATGCTGCAAATACACCTATACCTGCTAGCAGTTCAAATGAAGAGTTTGCAAACCCTGTAATAAATGCATTATTAGTTAGATCTGATTTTTTCGGTAAATAAGAAGCATAAGTAATCATAATTGCAAATGCTATCGATAAACTAAAGAAAATTTGCCCATATGCCGCCACCCAAACTTGACCATTTTTAATCATCGACCAATCCGGCTTGAAGAATGCATCTAGTCCATCTAATGCACCTGGTAAAGTTACAGCACGAACAACAATGATCAAGAATAACACAATAAGTGCAGGGATGAAAATTTTGTTGGCAACTTCAATACCTTTTTTAATTCCAAGTCCAAGGATAATAAAAACCAGTGCCCATACGGCTAACAATGGCCATAGAACATGAGGTACCATTGAACCAAAAGTACCAGCATTAGATAAATTCAAGTAATCTTGTACGAAAAATAAAGTTGGCGAATCCGCACTTTCCCACTGTGTACCGAATGAAAAATATGAATACATGATTGCATAGGCAATGATAATAGGGTAATACACGGAAATAACAAATGAAACGGCTACTTGCCACCAGCCAATCCATTCCATACCTTTGCTAACTTGACTATAAGCTCTTGGTGCTGATCCTCTGAACTTATGACCAATCGTGTATTCCATAATTAGCAATGGAATACCCGCAGTTAAAAGTGCAAATAAGTATGGAAGAAAAAATGCACCTCCACCATTTTCATACGCTGTTGCTGGAAAACGCCAAATATTTCCTAAGCCGATCGCTGAACCCATCGCTGCTAAAAGGAAACCTAAACGTGATCCCCATTGTGAACGATTTTCCATAGTAATACTCCCCTTTCCAAGGTTAAAATGCCTTCCTTTTACTTTTATGCAAAAGTAAATCCTAGAATGTTTATAAAGTTTTATTTATTCTGACATTTTATTATTATAAACATGCTTACATGACGTGTAAAGAGATATTTATTAACTTATTCAGGATTTAAATACAAAAAATGGAAGCATTAGAAATATACCTAATACTTCCATTCTAGTTTGATCACTTAATGATAACATCTACTGTTTTAGATTCCGTTTAAAAGGAAGGATCAATCGGTAAGGAAATATCTCCAGCATTTCCACCACCATCATTATAGTAATACGGTACTTCCCCATTAATTCCTCTGTTTCCTATTGGAATTCGCTGTTCCAAATGAACGGGTGCAGATTCAAACGGGATCAACACGCGCAATTCCACTTCAATTAAAACATACATTTCGATGTACGTATTATTAATACCAAGATCTAGCACCGAACTTTTCACCTCGGTACTAACAAATCCTGTTGTTTCTATATTTACCGGTATTCTTGGGCCAAAATTAGCAAGCAGAGGGATTCCCAATACTTGACCAATAGGTATTTCAATAAGATTGGATTTTTCTCTAACAGCTTCAGATGAAGGCTGTTCTTCCTGATCTAATTCTACGTCCAGTGGTGCCCCTTGATCTGGAATATTCCCTTTTTCGAGTTCCGCTAAGAAGTTCTCCACACGGTATTGAATATTACGTTGCACTCGGTTTTGAACAACTGGATTGAATCCATAAGAGACGACATTACCCTCCTCATCATAGTCAATCTCAATCAAATCCTCTGTATCTAAATCTTCCACTAATTTTTTATTTACCGCAATCCCCATCGCCCGATTCGCATGTTGCTCTGTACGATATTGTGCTATCTCTATCAATATTGGTGTGATTTTATTATTAATAACGATAATACTAATAAAAATGGATAGGACAAACAATATAAACGTTATGATGAAAATATGTTTCATGGGAGGTGGAGTTATATTGCTTTTAAACCTAGGCCCTGTTCGCACGTTAAAAACCCCCTTACAAAACAATATGATTGTATGAAGAGGGTTAGAATTTATAAAATATATTTTTCCATATAAAACTTACTCAGCAATCTTTAGTAATGCCTCTTTCGTGTTCATGCCTTCTCTCCAGCCGAAATTCTCCGCCTCTGTTGTCACTTTGTCTAATGGGGCATCTAGCAATGCTTCGATTGTTTTTACACCTACTGCTCTAGCTGCTACAATTTTTCGCTCTGCTAGCTTATTACTTAGCAAATCCACGTCAAGTGCGCCGCACATGACATAGCCAACTTCATTGGAAATGATAAGCAGATTCGTTTTTGGCAATTTCACTTGTGTTGCTGTAAATGGTTTGTTATCTATAATTAAAGGTGAAACAGAAATCATGATATACACACCCCTTTCTCCTATCAATATATGGAGAAAGTGTGTGTTTGTGACTTGTCTAAAAGTTATCTTTTAAAGTATCGACAAGAAGGTCACGCAGAAATTCTGGCATATAATACTTTTTATAAGGAGAGCGGGCGATCTCGGGTAATAACTTACCAAAAGTAAACATATCAGCGGTAGCTACATGATATGTTTTTTCTTTTTCCACGGGAGCATCATTAATCGAAACACGTTTAATTTGTCTTCCATCTTGACCCACTTCGACGTTGATTCCACTGAACACCATCCGTCCAATAACCTCACCGCGAAAACCAAATCCTTTAAGTTGCAGATTCATCAATGCATCGGTAAAGCTGCCACGGATTACCTCTAACAATTCCGCTCCTGTGAGTTGGACAACACAAGGATTAATCGGATGTGGACAAACCCGGTGCACATCAAGATAGCTTACCGTACCTGCGGGTAATTCCTGTAACAACAAACCTGCATTCAACATGGCAACATCAGCATTCGTCCATGCTTGTAACGTATCTACTAATTTATTTATTAAAGCTGTCTCATGATACCAATCGACATGTAATGGTTCAGCTAAAGTTGTTACCGTCTTACTAAGGATGTTTTTTGCCTGTGTTGTTAAACTTTCTAGTTTTTTTGATGTTGCCTGATCACCAGTTAATTCATCTATTCTTGTTGTATACGCTTGTTTATCGACTAATTTGCTTTGTTTGTGATCCCAAGAAAGAATCACTTCACCTGCATAATAGCCGTGCTTTCCTGCTGCTGTCAGCAATACCGTATTAATGTACTCTCCATGACGGAATAAATGATGGGTATGACCACCGATTATGACATCAATATCAGAATACCTTCGGGCAATTTCTTCATCTTCATTTATTCCTAAGTGAGACAATAAAATAATGATGTCAGAGTCTTTCTTAAGTTCATCTATTGACTCATCCAATACTTCAAATGGCGTCCTTACATGCCAGCCAAGCTGATGGTAAAATGCATTAAAAGGAGCAGTTAAACCGATAAATCCAATCGTAACACCATGCTGTGATATTACTTGATGTGTTTTTTTTAGCCATGATGGTGAATCTCCCTTATGATTTTCTAAATTAGCACACACTACTTCAAAGGTGGCTTCATCGTATAAATGGAATAAATCTTGATAATCAAGTGTAATACCTTCATTGTTACCGATCGTAGCGATATCATATTGAGCAGCACTAAGTAATTCAACATTTGCTTTACCCATCATCGCTTCTGCAATTGGATGAGAACGATCAACATGATCGCCGATATCAACTAGCCAATGCGATTGCCCTTCTCTTTCTCTCTGGTGCTTTTTGTCGTTAAAATAGCCAACAAGCTTCGCCCAATTATCAAAGTGGCTATGTAGGTCATTACTATAATAGATGAAAAGTTTTTCAAGCATATAAATACCCCTATCCTATGCCTTGCCAAATTAAACGAACACCAATGATCACTAATAGTATTCTTAGTACCCATTGTACCGTATTTGCATTTAAACGTTGGTTCACTTTGGCACCAATTGTTCCGCCAATCCACGCTCCCGGGATAAATAACCAGACATATTGCCATGGAACATTGCCGAGTGTTATATGTGTAACTGCACTAAAACTGCTTAAGAAAATGATCATAAACATCGACGTTGCCGTAGCAATATGTGGCGGAAATCCAAACAACAAAATCATCGCAGGCACCATTAATGACCCCCCGCCAATACCAAACAGGCCAGAAAGAATACCTACAATAAATGAAAGTATGATTGCTCCGCCCCAAGGAACCGAGTATGTGTATGCAGTCTGATCTATGCTTATACTTCTATTTAACGACCACTTACTATTATGATTATTTTCTATTTGTTTTGGTGATCTCTTAATAAAAAATGTAAAAAACATACAAACCATCACCGAACCAAAATAAATAGAAAATGTTTTCGTATCAATAAATTGATTCAGCCATGAACCGAGAATACCTCCGGGGATGCATCCGATTAAGAAAACAAATCCACTAGTAACATCGATTCTTTTCGATTTAAAATAAGAAATACTTGATGATATACCTGTGAAAACCATTACCACCAACGAAATACCAACAACCGTTTGCGGTATAACCCATGCAAAATCGTCAAGGTAAACGTGTAATAATAACAGGATAGGCACAAGAATTGTACCACCACCAAGTCCTACTAGGCTACCGAAAAATGCTGCTGCAAATCCAACTGCTAAACAAATTATAAAAACCAAAAGAATCCCTTCGATCAACGAATTTAAGTATTTTTTTAGGCTGTTTCTAAGCGATTGTTGTTAATACGCATAATAGCTAGAATGAGTCGTAACGTAGTGCTCGTGATTTCCGCTCCAGGCAGTCGCTCTCCGCGGGCACGGCTTCAGCTAACTCAGAAGCAAAGAGCGCTTCTGAGTGGATCTTCAGCCCGTGCTGTTCCCACAGGAGTCGACTGCCTGGAGCTCCAATCACCCGACGTAAAGAGCAATCCCGTTAGCAGCGTAGGTAATCCACTTTGACTCCTGCGGGACTAGTGGCGTAAGTGAGACCCCGCAGAACGCAGTTCGAGGAGGCTCACTAGCCCCCCGCGGAAAGCAAAGTGGATTTCCGGAGCGGTGCAAGTATTCTCCAAGTTACAACGCATTTTACTTCAAATATGTCATAAAAAGCAATAAACTTTAAGAAAAGAGCCTTTTTTCCCGAATAGTAATAGATATTTAAAGGTTTCCCCTATGTATTATCATATGAAAAGAGCCCGAAAGTATATGCTTTGGGCCCTTTCTATTATATACCATTTAACCATTAATCTTAAAACATATATCTAATCTTATCTAAAACGATTGCAAATAGCAATAAAACAACATTTGTAATGCAGCCTGCTTCTGAGAGCTTTCAAGCGTCGATACTAATTTCTGTTGTAATACCTAAAAAATAAACGAGGTCGGCCCAATATCGGCACGACCTCGTAATAAGAATTAGTTTTTATTAACCAATGGAACCTTCCATTTCAAAACTGATTAAACGGTTCATTTCAACCGCATATTCCATTGGAAGTTCTTTCGTAAATGGTTCAATGAATCCCATGACGATCATTTCTGTAGCTTCCTGTTCAGAAATACCACGGCTCATTAGATAGAATAACTGCTCTTCCGATACTTTGGATACCTTAGCTTCGTGCTCCAATGATATATTATCATTGTGAATTTCATTGTAAGGAATCGTATCAGAAGTTGATTTGTTATCCATAATTAACGTATCACATTCGATGTTAGAACGAGCGCCATCGGCTTTACGACCAAAGTGAACGATCCCACGATATGTTACTTTACCACCATGCTTAGAAATTGATTTAGATACAATTGTTGATGATGTGTTTGGTGCTAAGTGATACATTTTCGCACCAGCATCTTGGTGCTGACCTTTACCTGCTAATGCAATGGAAAGTGTCATACCACGAGCACCTTCTCCTCTTAGTATTACAGAAGGATACTTCATTGTAAGCTTAGAACCAATATTTCCATCGATCCATTCCATCGTTGCATTCGCATCACAAGTTGCACGTTTTGTTACTAAGTTGAATACGTTATTTGCCCAGTTTTGAATTGTCGTATAACGGCAATAACCATCTTTTTTAACGAAGATTTCAACTACTGCACTATGCAGTGAGTTAGTTGTATAAACTGGTGCAGTACAACCTTCAACATAGTGAACAGATGCACCTTCATCTACAATAATAAGTGTACGCTCGAATTGCCCCATGTTTTCTGAGTTAATTCGGAAATACGCTTGTAATGGTGTTTCACATTTCACACCTTTTGGAACGTAAATGAATGATCCACCAGACCAAACAGCTGAGTTTAAAGCAGAGAATTTATTATCAGAGGACGGAATAACTTTACCGAAATACTCTTTAAATAAATCTTCATTTTCTTTTAAAGCTGTATCTGTATCTTTGAAGACGATACCCATGTCAGATAAATCTTCTTTCAAGCTGTGATAAACAACTTCAGATTCATATTGCGCTGATACACCAGCAAGATATTTTTGTTCTGCTTCAGGAATACCTAATTTATCAAACGTATTTTTAATCTCTTCTGGCACTTCATCCCAAGAACGTTCGGATCTTTCTGAAGGTTTCACATAATATGTGATTTCATCAAAATCAAGCTCAGCAAGATCGCCACCCCATTGTGGCATTGGTTTTTTATAAAATTGTTCTAATGCTTTCAAACGATAATCAAGCATCCACTGTGGTTCATCTTTCATGCGAGAAATTTCTTCAACAACTTTACGTGTTAAACCTTTTTCTGTACGGAATATAGAAACGTCCTTATCATGGAAGCCATATTTATATTCTCCTACTTCAGGCGCTTTTTTCGCCATATATAAAACCTCCTAATAGGTTTATTCTTTCTGATCACTTACACCTTTTTCCATTGCTTTCCAAGCGAGTGTGGCACATTTAATCCGCGCTGGGAATTTAGAGACACCTTGCAATGCTTCAATATCACCAAGCTCCAAGTCTGATTCATCAATATCTTCACCAAGCATCATTGAAGAAAATACCTTTGACATATTTAGCGCATCGTCTACTGTCTGCCCTTTAATCGCTTGCGTCATCATCGAAGCTGATGAAATGCTTATGGAACAACCTTCACCTTCGAACTTTGCGTCAGTTACTATTCCATCGTCAACTTGTAAATGTAATTGAATCCGGTCTCCACAAGTTGGGTTGTTCATATCTATCGTCATAGACTCGTCATCAAGTTTTCCACGATTACGTGGTTTTTTATAATGATCCATAATTACTTGTCTGTACAGTGTATCGAGGTTATCAAAAGACATCGCCAAAATACTCCTTTGTTTTCTTTAGCCCCTCCACAAATCGATCAACATCTTCAAACGTATTATATAAATAAAAGCTTGCTCTAGCTGTAGCCGTAACTTCTAGCCAACGCATTAGTGGCTGTGCGCAATGATGTCCTGCACGTACGGCTATACCTTCTGCATCTAATACAGTTGCCGTGTCATGTGGATGGACATCCGTTAAATTAAACGTCACTAAGCCTGCACGATGCTTCGGACCATAAATCGAGATCCCATCGATTGACTGCAGCTGCTCTAGTGCGTATTGCGTAATCTTTTCTTCATGTTTTTCAATATCTTCTAAGCCAATCTCCATTAAGAAATCAATTGCAGCACCTAATCCGATCGCTCCTGCAATAATCGGTGTTCCGCCTTCAAACTTCCACGGAAGCTCTTTCCAGGTTGAATCGTGTAAGTGAACAAAATCAATCATTTCTCCACCAAATTCTACTGGCTCCATCGCTTCTAGTAAAGCTTCTTTTCCATAAAGCACACCAATACCGGTTGGACCACACATTTTATGACCGGAAAAAGCATAGAAATCACAATTTAAATCCTGCACATCAATCTTCATGTGAGGAGCACCTTGTGCACCATCAACAAGCATGATGGCACCGTGTTGGTGCGCAATTTCTGCAATTTCTTTAACAGGGTTAATCGTACCAAGCACATTAGACACATGCATGATGGCTACGATCTTTGTTCGGTCCGTAATCATTTCTTTAACATCATTCATGCTAATCGTACCGTCCGGTTGTAGAGGCACATATTTTAAAACAGCCCCTGTCGCCTTAGCCGTTTGCTGCCATGGGATGATGTTACTATGATGCTCCATAGGGGTAATAACAATTTCATCACCCTCTGAAAGGTTATGGCGCCCGTAGCTATAAGCCACCGTATTAATCGCAGTTGTTGTCCCTCTCGTAAAAATTACTTGGCGAGAACTTTCTGCATTAATAAAGTGTTTAACTTTATCTCTTGCTCCTTCGTACTTGTCGGTAGCTCTTGTACCAAGCGTATGCACCCCGCGGTGTACATTGGAATTATCTAATTTGTAATAATCCTCTAATGCCTTTATAACCGACGCAGGCTTTTGCGAAGTAGCAGCAGAATCTAAATAAACTAACGGATGACCATTAACTTCTTGATGGAGTATCGGAAATAATTCTCGGATGGCTTTTACATCCATTAGTATACTTTCCTTTCAATCACCTGTCTCAACTGCTCTTTAACTGCTTCAATTGGAAGTTGATTAACAACTGGTGCTAAGAATCCGTGAATGATTAATCGTTCTGCTTCTTTCTGCGCAATACCTCTACTCATGAGATAGTACAGCTGTAACGGGTCGACACGTCCAACAGAAGCCGCGTGTCCTGCAGTTACATCATCTTCATCAATAAGTAAAATTGGGTTAGCATCCCCTCTTGCACCACTGCTTAGCATTAATACGCGTGACTCTTGCTCCGCATTGGATTTTGTTGCGCCATGTTCAATTTTTCCGATACCATTAAAGATAGCAGAAGCGCGATCCTTCATAACACCGTGCTGCAAGATGTATCCATCAGACTGCTTACCAAAGTGAACAATTTTCGCTGTGAAGTTTTGACTTTGATCGCCACGACCTACAACAACTGTTTTCGCATTAGAAGTTGAGTTATCTCCGATTAGATGCGTAATATTTTCAGATACGGTATTACCGTCATTCATTTGACCGAGTGCCCATTCAATCGTTGCATCACGATAAGCAACACCGCGACGATTAACATAAACAGTCGTTCCACTTGCAAAATTATCAACAGCACCAAAGGTTACTTTTGCATTATCATGCGCGATTACTTCGGCAACAATATTAGCTACTGTCTCTTCCTCGTTGTTGTGAGAAATATAATTTTCCACATACGTTACTGCGCTGTTTTCTTCCGCTACAACAATTACATGGTTAAAGGAAGCTGCTTCAAGGTCTTCCTGCCAGAAAATTGCTTGCAGTGGTTCTTCTACAACAACATTTTTAGGTACATAAACAAATGCTCCGCCGTTCATTAATGCTGCATGAAGTGCAGTTAGACGATTCTCATCTACAGACACCGCATCCTTCATGTAGTAGCGTTGCACAAGCTCGTTATGCTCTGATAGTGCTGATTGTATATCTGTGAATATTACACCTTGCTCTTGCAATGAAGCTGTTAGCGATTGATATGCTACCGATTGATTTCGTTGGATTAGCACATTCTGATCCTTATTTTCTAAATCCAAGAATACTTTAATTTCTTCTGGGAGCTCTGTAAAAGCATCAATTGTCTCTCCACTTGCTTCATGCTTGAACTGATGAAAATTCCACTTACTAATATTGGTTTTATCTGGTTTTGGCATTGGTAACGAATCACTTTGATCCAATGCTTGTATACGAAATGATTTCATCCATTCCGGCTCATTGCGTTTATCCGAGTACTCACTTATATAATCTTTTCCATAGGAAAGCTTTGTGTCAATAGTCATGGATTATCCCTCCTTACTGTTTAAGCATTAACCTCTACAGTTTCATCTTCAATACCTAGTTCCTTTTTAATCCAGTCATAACCTTCTGCTTCTAAACGTTGTGCTAGTTCAGGTCCACCGGATTTCACAACACGACCTTGCATCATTACGTGTACTTTGTCTGGGCTAATATAATTTAATAAACGTTGATAGTGCGTAATCATTAAACATCCGAACGTGTCATTACGTAGTTTGTTAATACCTTTCGCAACTACTTTTAAAGCATCGATATCTAAACCAGAGTCAATTTCATCTAAAATCGCGATTGCTGGTTGAACCATCATAAGTTGAAGAATTTCATTACGTTTTTTCTCACCGCCTGAGAAACCTTCATTCAAGTAACGCTGTGCCATGTTTTTGTCCATTTCCAAATCATCCATCGCCGCGTCCATCTCTTTAATAAATTTCATTAAAGGAATTTCATCGCCTTCTTCGCGATGCGCATTAATTGCTGAACGTAAGAAATCTGAGTTTGTTACCCCACTAATCTCACTTGGGTATTGCATTGCTAAGAAAAGACCAGCCTGCGCTCTTTCGTCTACTTCCATTTCCAATACATCTTTACCATCAAGGATAATGCTTCCAGAAGTAATTTCGTATTTAGGATGCCCCATAATTGCTGATGCTAGCGTTGATTTACCTGTACCGTTCGGTCCCATAACTGCATGGAATTCGCCACCGTTTATTGTTAAATTAACACCTTTTAATATTTCTTTATCTTCAATAGATACATGAAGATCTTTAATCTCTAATGTTGAGCCTGCCATAATGATACCCCTCCAATTACATTTATATAAATTTTTTTGTAGGTGGATAATAACTTAATAACACCTATTCTCAATTTATTCTCATTACAATCTTATATCATTTCGAATCTATAATCAACAATTTCACTGCTTCATCAACATACCTTTTAAAGCGAAATGTATCACTGGCCTAGATAAAACAAGTAACCTTAGTTTTTTCTATATAAAGAAGAAATATTTTTGTTATTTTAATTTACTTCATTTCCACATTTACGGTAATCACAAGCCACTCTGTAGCGAAGGCTCTTATGTGTACCAATTATCTCCTATTCATGCAAAAACCCCTTGCACTTAAACCATAATATGCAAGGGGGGATATTTCAGATATTTTGTATACTTACTATTGTAACAGTGATTAGTTGTTATTACCACCTACTTGAACAACTTTAATTCACAATCGATGCAGCTTTGAATTATTTTTGATAAACTAACTCACATAGACCTTAGCAAGGGGGCAACAAATCATGAAGGCACCTTTTTTTCAATTACCGTACATTAATAAACAAAGCGTATACAATTCCGAAGATGATCTTGGTAAAGTTTTAATGATTACTTTTTGGGTATCATGGTGTTCCGATTGTGGCGTAGACTTGCCAAAAAAAGAGCAACTTTTTCAATCCATTAATACCGACCAAGTGAAAATGATTACCATCAACGTAACAGGTCGAGAAAGAGATAGCCAAGCTGGAAGTAGTTATACAGATAAGTTCTTAAAGCAATCTACACTGGCAGATAGAGGGCGCGAGGTCTATGATCAGTTCGATTGTACTGGTGTACCAACAACGGTGCTGTTAGATAGAAACGGAATAGTACACAAACAGTTTGGAGACAAAGCTGACTTTATGGAGATTCTACAGACCCTAGGGGAATTACTTAAAAAATAGGCTTTTTTTAAAAATATTGTTATTGCGTAAAATAGCTAGTATGCGTCGTAACTTAGAGAGTGGTTACCCAGCTCCGGAAATCCACTTCGCTGCTAACAGGATTGCTCTTTACATCGGGTGATTGGAGCTCCGGGCAGTCGACTCCGGCGGGAATAGCGCGAGCTGAAGATCCACTCAGAAGCGCACTTTGGGACTGCGATTACTCGCCCCACCGAAAACATTTGCTTCTGAGTTAGCTGAAGCTGTGCCCCATAGCCGTCAAGCTAAGGATAAACTAAGAAAAACAAGTATGGTTCAATCTAATTTTTTA
>NZ_JBJGXI010000062.1:0-26794 GCF_045635475.1 Radiobacillus sp. PE A8.2
TGCAATCCCGTTAGCAGCGGAGGAAATCCACTTCGACTCCTGCGGAACTAGTGGCCTAAGTGAGACCCCGCAGGAGCGAAGCGACGAGGAGGCTCACTAGCCCCCCGCGGAAAGCGAAGTGGATTTCCGGAGCGGTGCTAGCACTCTCCAAGTTACGACGCATTTTAGTTCAAATATGAAATAAAAAAACCCTTATTTTTTCATCGCTTCTATTTGTTCCATGATTATTGCGACAAGAGGATGGTCTTTTTCTAACCCGGAAACAGTCTCTAGAACCCCGGTATATCCTTTTTCCTTCACCATTTGTTGCAGTTTTACTGCTTCTTCATCTGCTTCATTTGAGTAAAGTAATGCGGCAGCAATCGTTTTTGCGAGATTTTCCGGTGCTTTACCAAGCGTATCCATATACAATTTTGCTGGACGAATTAAGCGATCATTTGCACCTAATTTTCTTAACGGACCGCGCCCAACTCGGGTAACCTCATCTGATATATATGGGTTTAAAAAGCGCTTTATAATTTTGTTTATATAAGCTTCATGTGCTTGTTGATCGAAGCCGTATTGATGAATTAATATTTCACCTGACTCCTTTAGTGCTGCTTTCACAGTATCCTGTACGCTGGTGTCTTCCATTGCTTCTGTAATTGTAGCAAGCCCTTTATACATACCAATGTATGCCGCTACTGCATGCCCTGTATTTACGGTGAAAAGTTTTCTTTCGATGTAAGGTGTTAAATCACTAACGTAAGTAATTCCTTTAACATCTGGCTTTTCACCCTTCATTGCCGTTTCTTCTACAACCCACTCATAGTAGGGCTCGACAGAAACCATTAGCATATCCTCATTTGACTGATTAGGCACAATCCGGTCTACGGCTGCATTAGGAAAACCATAAAGTCGGTTAAAAGTTTCTCTCTGTTCACTAGGTATTTTTTCTAGCACTTTTTCCTGCAATAACGCACTACCACCAATCATATTTTCACATGCGATAACATTTACAGGATCTTTGTTCAGTTCGATTCGTTTTTGCAAGCCTTTAGCAATTAAATCAGCAATGATTGGCAATATGTTTGGTCCAACTGCCGTCGTTATTAAATCAGCTTTTCCGATAGCTTCAATCACCTTTTCTGGATCGGTCATACTGTTAATACCTGATACATTTTTAACAACAAGCTCTTCCTTTTGTTCATCCGCTAATACAACCCGGTATTGTTGTTTATCATTTAGTGCATCAATGACTTTTTCATTTACATCTACAAATGTTGTGTGAAAATCTGATTGATACAACAACGCACCGATAAACCCTCTTCCAATGTTACCGGCGCCAAAGTGTACGGCTAACATATTAGTTCACCTCATTGAATAATTGAATAATTTCATCCTTTGTTTTTGCTTGAACGATTTTTTCAATGTTTTCTTCTTCTGAACAAACGAGTGCGATTTTTGATAGGATTTCTAAATGTTCGTTTCCTTTTCCAGCTATCCCAATCAAAATTTTAACTATATTACCGTTGCCAAAGTCTACTCCTTCTGGAACAGTAACTACCGATAATCCAGTTTCCTTAACGGCATTTTTGGCATCCTCGGTACCATGGGGAATTGCTACATTATTACCAATAAAAGTTGACGTTACTTGTTCTCTTTCAAGCATCTTCTCTACATAAGAGTTCTCCACATATCCGTTGTCTACTAAGATGGCACCCGTATAACGAATTGCCTCCTCTTTATCAGTTAGTGTTGCATTTAAATGAATGTTTTCTTTTGTTAAGATTTCTTTTGCCACTATTGTACACTCCTTATTTAAGCTTTTCGTTAATAAATTCATTCAGACGTGTTGATAAAAATTGATTTATTTGTTGTTCATTTTTCGATTGAAAAATGGACGTACTTTTCTCATCCTTTATGATTAAACCACTTATATGGCTCAATACTTCCATTCCTTCGTTAGAAAGTTCCAATGGCGCTAACATGAATAACAGGTTTTCTACTTGTGTATCTTTTCCATCCATACCTTGCAGTTCTATTGGGTGCTTCAGTGCATAAATGGTAAAGCTCGCTTTTTTAATTTGGTCACTTCTTGTGTGAAAAAGTGCTAATGATGTACCCGGAATTGCAAATCCTCCAAGTTGCTCCCTGTTGATCAATTGCGTGAATACCGTTTCTTTATTAGCAATCACTTGTTGGTTTTCCAATTGCAAACATGCCTGTCGTAGCACATTATCTTTGGGCAGTTTTTGCTCCACTATATTTACTTTTAGCCCTGTCAAGATGTCTACTATAACCTTGGAATAATTTTGCATATATTGCATGCGTTCGAGCACATTACCTTTACCATCCACTTTGTTTTTTTCATACTTAGTTTTTTCTAACTTACTATTTATCATAAGTTTTCTAATATGTTGATTAATTTGATGTACTTCTTGTTTCGTTAACATAGGAGATACTAAAATATAATTTTGATTTACGTCTTGTAATGGAATCGTTGAGATAACAATGTCATAATCTTCTGTGTTCAAGGCATCGAGCTCGAATAACGATCGATTATCCACCTTATGGATCTCTGGAATGTGTTGTATCAGACGACTAGCTAACATTTTCGACGTGCCTATACCACTTGAACAAAGTACTAAGGCATTCAGTTCGGTACCTTTTTCCACATGCAAAATTGCTGCAGCAAAATGCAATGCTAAATATCCAATCTCCTCATTCGGAAATTTTATTTCTGGAAAAACAGACTGAATCCCCTCACTGATCACTTCAAACAATTGTTGATAATCTTGCTCTATTTCCTTTAACAAAGGATTCTTGATTTTCATTTCTTGTTTTAACCGATACATTGTTGGCTTTAAGTGCGCTACTAAATCATTTAATAACTGTGCATTTTCCGACAAATCTTCATTCAGTTCTACACTAACATATTGGATCAGTTCTCTTGCCTTATAAGCAAGATCTAGTACTGATTCTTCTAGCAAATAGTCATGATCATACCTTAGTTTTGAACCCATTAAATGCATAGTAATATAGCCGACTTCATCTTCTGGTATGTGAATAGCTAATACTTCTTCTAATTCCTTGATCATTTCATGCGCAAGTTTAAATTCCTCCGTATGACGTAATTCCTTCATATAAGTTGGGTCGAATTTTATGTTTTCCCCTTGTTGCAGGCGTTCCATCGCTAATGCAAGATGAACAACCAGTCCAATATATGCACTGTCCGCAAGCTCATATGGTAGTTTTTCACGCATCCGATTCACGCATTTCTCAAGTGTAACTAATTTATTATGATCAACTAAACCAAGTAATCGGTTGGAAATGGTATCAAATTGCTGCTTTGCTTTGTTCTGAATGTTTTCTTTTAATAACGTTATAAAGTCATATTCATCGATGTGTTGAGAAATTAAGTAACTTAAAGCAGAGCGCTTATTTTCTTCTTTCCCTTCTACTTTTACACCATAACCTCTTTTTCTAATAAGTGTTAGTTTGTATTCATCCATTAGTCCACTAATCTTATCAAGATCATTGCTAACAGTTGCAATCGTTACATTTAATTCACTTGCTAGCGTAAACAGTTTAATTGGTTCATTTGTATCTAATAATGCAGAAAAAATAAACGCTTGTCGTTCCTCGGGTGTATAGTCTGTATGTTTTACATTTCCTAGAATTAATTCGAGCTTTTCTTTTGCCTCATCTGTTCCTTCCAAATGAATACCGATACCTGACTTTTTATTTAGCGTTAGCTGAATTGGATGAATGATTTGCTCTACACTTTTTAAATCACGGTGTATCGTTCGTCCACTAACATCTAATTGCTCAGCAAGCTCATTAATCGTGACATGGGTTTGCTGCATTAATAAAATTTCTAATATTTTTCGTTCTCTCCCGGAAATATACAGTTACTTCACCCCCTAGCCTATCTTACATGACAAGAGTTAAAAGTAGAAACTTTAGTCAATTTCAACCTACTACTGAAGCAATCAAGAAATTAACTTACGTATTCACTCATTTTAAAACTTGTCAGCGCACACGAACAATGAATTCTTCTTGCATTTTCGTCAAAGCTAATGTTGACATTATTTTATTACACATCTAGTAATCTATACTAAAAACCCTCATGACAGACAAGTCCGTTCACGAGGGTCTTTTACATTTAATTATTTTTCAGTTGATTCACAAGTTCTTCATATTTTGGACTATTTAAGAAATTTTCAACTGATACATGTTGCGCTCCTGGAAGCTTCTGTTTTGCACGATCTGTTAAGTCTTTGTGCGTCACAACAATATCTGCATCTTGTGGTATTTGATTTATCGCCGTATTAGTAACGTCAATATCAATACCGGCTTTCTTAAATTTATCACGTAACAGTGATGCACCCATTGCACTAGAGCCCATACCAGCGTCACATGCGAATACAACTTTGTCAACTTGTTCTGCCGTTACAACTTGTTCAGTAGTCGTTTTATTTAACGTACCCGAAACAGAGCTCTTTTTGCCTTTCATATCTTCCATTTTACCAGCAGCAGCTGATATATCTTCTTCACCTTTGTCTTTACTCAATTTCAAAATAAGTGAAGCGATAAAGAATGATACGGCTGTTGCTATGATTACACCAAGAATTACTCCTACAAAGTTCCCTTTTTGCGTTAACGCGAGGAGTGCGATAATACTACCTGGTGAAGGTGTAGCTGGAAGCCCTGCATTAAATATGCTAAATGTTAGAACTCCGCTGGCACCACCACCGATTGCTGCTAAAATAAGTGTTGGTTTCATTAGAATGTATGGGAAGTAAATTTCGTGAATCCCACCGATAAAATGAATTGGTATAGCACCATAGGAAGAAGCTTTTGATGCACCTTTACCAAAAAATGCAAATGCTAACAAAATCCCTAAACCTGGTCCTGGATTTGTTTCCAGCAAGAACAAAATTGAACTTCCTTCTTCTGCTACTTGTTGGACACCTAACGGACTTAGAATGCCGTGATTAATTACATTATTTAAAAATAGTACTTTTGCCGGTTCAATAAAGACACTGGCTAAAGGTAATAGACCAGCATTAACAATAAATTCTACACCTGCACCTAACGCTTCGTTTAATCCCTCCACAACAGGTCCAATTACCTTGAAAGCTACACCCGCTAAGAATGCTCCCAAAATACCTGCTGAGAAGTTATTGTAAAGCATTTCAAAACCAGATCTAATTTTTGGTAACAACCATTGGTCAATTTTTTTAATTAAAAACCCGCCAAGTGGCCCCATAAGCATTGCACCTAAAAACATTGGGATACCCGTACCTACGATTACACCCATCGTTGCTGTAGCACCGACTACACCACCACGGAAATCATAAACCATACGACCACCAGTAAAACCAATCAGTAGTGGTAAAAGGTATTTAATCATTGGGTCAACCATTGTTGCTAACTCTTCATTAGGTATCCAACCCTTTGGAATAAATAATGCAGTAATTAAACCCCATGCGATAAAAGCTGCTATATTCGGCATAATCATGCCGCTAAGATAACTACCAAAGCGTTGAATCTTTGAGCGTAATCCTGTTTGTGCCATTCAAATTTCCCCTTTCGAATAAATGAATAAAATATATAGATATCATACTTACATAGTAAAGCGTTTACAGTATGTATTCAATTCATTCTAATAAGGCTTTTGTCAATGGCAATGTTGACATAATTAAATAATGTGCTTGACAAGCTTTATTTTAGATTACTAAGTGGTAACAAGTTTAACTGGCAATCCACTAATTGCAGACTCATATGCCGCACGTGTAACCTGTTGTGTTAAAAAAGCATCTTCATAATCGGATAGAATTCTTGAACGATCACCAGTCGTAATCGCATGGATAAATGCTTTACTTTCTTCAAGATATGGATCTAACGCATCATGATGCATCGTTCGTTCTTGTCCCCGCGTTATCTCTAGCTGATCAACGCGCCAATCCGCTATATTTTTATCGGTATAACAAGTAAGACCAACTCTTCCCGTCGAGTCTGGCAGTATACAAGTATTGGAGATAGTTGCTACAACACCACTCACCATTTTCATTGTAACGCTCCCAACATCCGCAACAGTTACTTCAGAATCATTCTCCGCCATTACTCTATTGCCGAAATAAGCATATACCTCATCAACTTCTCCTGCTACAAATCTCAAAATATCCACTATGTGCGTTGTTTGTTCATTAAATTGTCCACCGGAAAGCTCCTGCTTTTTCCACCAGTATACACCTGGCATACTCCCCATCCATTCACCTGTGACCATTCCAAGCTTGTGCGTTGTTAACAGTTGTTTTAGCTGTTGTACTGATTCGCGATATCTAAAATGATATCCAACAGACGTTACTAACGATTTCTCTTTGATTTTATCCATGATTTCTGATGGAATCTTTGCATCTACACCTAACGGCTTTTCAACGAAAAATGGAATACCTCGTTCAATTAATGCTAGCTCCACTGGCCCGTGCGCCATTGGGGGTGTACAAATATATACGGCATCTAATTCAACCTGATCGAGCATATCATTAATCTGATCAAAGCCTTTCGCACCTTTAAATTCCTCGGCCATTGAATCCGCTTTTTGTTTACTCGTACCACATATGGCCGCTATGCTTACGTCTTCTATTTCCATTAATTTATGAGCATGCATCGTACTAAAACCACCTGTTCCAACCATTCCAATTTTAATAGACATGATTTGCCTCCTTCAATTCTCATTATTTATATATTCTCTTTACGAATGATAATACCTTGTTTTTTAATCGTAATAACTAGACAAGTTGTTAGGCTCTACTTATACTCGAATACAACAACATTTGTTTATAAGGAGGAATTAATCATTGACTGGATTACATTTTGAAGATATTTTAACGTTACAAAAATCATTGGAATTAGGGGAAATTACATCAAAACAACTAACCACATTTTTCTTGGAGCGTATTGCCAAGTATGATAAAACTGGTCCTAAGATCAACTCGATTCTTGAGTTAAATCCAGAAGCCTTACATATCGCAGAAGCACTAGATAAAGAAAGAACAGCATCTGGTCCACGAGGTCCTTTGCACGGTATACCAATCATAGTCAAGGATAACATTGATACTGCTGATAAAATGCATACAAGCGCTGGTTCACTTGCACTTGCGAATAATTATGCAAGTACAGATTCCTTTGTGGCAAAAAAACTCCGAGAAGCTGGCGCGATTATCCTAGGAAAAGCAAATATGACAGAGTGGGCCAATTTTATGACCGAGGGGATGCCAAATGGATATAGTTCAAGAGGTGGACAAGTTTTAAACCCTTATAATCCAGGTGAACTAGACGTTGGTGGATCTAGCTCTGGTTCAGCCGCAAGCATAGCTACCGGGTTAGCTGTTGCTGCCATTGGCACAGAGACAAGTGGATCAATCCTAAGTCCTGCCAGCAGTAACTCATTAGTCGGTATTAAGCCAACAGTCGGACTAATCAGTCGTTCAGGGATTGTTCCAATCTCGAATAGTCAGGACACTGCAGGCCCAATTGCAAAAACAGTAACAGATGCAGCTATTGTGCTTGGCGCCCTTACCGGTATCGATGCAAATGACCCTGCAACAGCAATGAGTGAAGCAAGTGCGCAAAAAGATTATACGAAGCACTTAACTACTAAAGGTCTCCACGGCAAAAAAATTGGTGTTGTACGAGATTACTTTTCTGAGATTGATGAAGCAGAAGTGACTATTTTTGAAGCTGCTTTAAAGGAACTAGAGGCGGAAGGTGCAACGATAGTTGAGCATATCGACTATGCATCAGAAGTGACAGATATTGAGGTTATGATTCACGAATTCAAAAGTACATTGAATGCCTATTTGGCACCTTTATCTGCTCAGGTTCCTGTTCATTCCTTAAGTGAAGTTATTTTGTTTAACGAAGCACATAAAGATGTAACACTTAAATACGGGCAAACGTTATTAAGCGCTTCGGAAAAAACATCGGGCACCTTAACAGAAGCCGCCTATATTAATGCGCGTTTAAATGATTTAAAAATTTCACAATCAGAAGGCATTGATCAGGCTATCAAGCAATATGACCTTGATGCACTTGTATTCATTAATAACTACGGTGCGGGCATTCCTGCTAAAGCGGGATATCCGTCCATCACTGTACCAGCAGGCTATACCGAGCAAGGCAAACCAGTTGGTATTACATGGACAGGTTTAGCATTTAGTGAAGCTAAGCTGATTGAGATGGCCTATGCATATGAACAAGTGACCAAGCATAGACGTGCTCCACAATTGGATTAACAAAGAATCGTATTGCGCGATATATCCTAGTATGCGTCGTAACTTGGAGAGTGGTTAACCCGCTCCGGAAATCCACTTCGCTTTCCGCGGGGGGCTAGTGAGCCTCCTCGCGCTTTCGCGCTGTGGGGTCTCACTTACGCCACTATTCCCGCAGGAGTCGAAGTGGATTTCCTCCGCTGACTTAGGATCTTCTGCTTTTAACGCATTTCCTCCATTAGAAAACCTATGCAGTGGAGGCAGAATACTTCGACTCCTGCGGGAACAAAGAGCAATGACGAGACCCCGCAGAACGCAGTTCGAGGAGGCTCGTCGCTCCCCGCGGAAAGCGAAGTATTCTGACGGAACGGTGTCAAAGCACGCGCCTTTATTATTAAGTTACGACGGAGTTTACTTCAACTATAAAGTTTAAAAAACAACAAAAAAGACAACTCTCAAAAACAGGTTAGAAGGTTTCCCTTCTACTACCTATTACTGACAGTTGTCTTTACTTCCCTTCACTATATCGAGCTGTATTAACCAATCATATTTTTTATCTCTGTTTTAATATGATTAATGCCCTACTTGTGAAAACTTTGAAATCCGAATTTCCCTCAAGAATCTTTAGCAAGCCAATTATCTATTTTTTATGATATCCCCTAGATTTCTCTTTATCTACTATTGCGCTTGACTAAATTATGATTCTTGTAATCGATGACTATGATTAGATGCTAGATAACGTTAATCAGAACATCGTTAAATCTTTGTCACAGCTACAGGCACATTGGTACATGTATCCCGAAGTAATTCGAACCTCCTTTACTAACTAAATTGACCTCCCAAAAATAGAAAATGTATCTCTTTTATGTATCATTTTCTGAGTTCAATATAGCATAGCAACGGAAGGACTTCGCTTGTTTTGTAAGATAATCTAACGCACTTTTTAAATTTTTCCCATTTCTTAACAACCAAAACCTTTAATGCTGTTTAGCCGCTACCGGTCTAATCTCTTTTCCATACGGTAAAATATGATAAAGTGTAAAGCAAATCGTACCGACCAATGCCGAACAACCGATAATAAAGTAAAGCTTAGAACCACCCAATGTATCAATTAAAGCTCCACCTAACAATGAACCTATAATTCCTGACACTCCAAAAAATACGGCAGTAAACATCATATGACCTGTTGATTGCAATTGTTTAGGTATGAGGCGAGTTACATAATCAAAGGCAGCTAAATATAACACACCGAATGTCACACCGTGCAGTACCTGAAATCCGACAATCCATGCAGGGTCAGCTACTAATGAATAAATGAACCAACGCAAACTGTACAAAAATCCTGCCACAATAATGAAAATTAACGGATGAAATTTTCTAAACCATTTTCCCGCAAAGGCAAATACAAGTGTTTCACTTGTTACAGCGATAAACCACGACATGCCGATAAGACCTTCACCACCACCAAGTCTTTCCAGGTAAATACTCATATAGCTATCATTAAGACGGTGTGTAATCGTAATAAACATAAGTAGCGCCAAAAAAATTAGCAGGGCACGGTTATTAAGTAAGGGCTTGATGTCAGATAATTTAATTTTGACTTTTGAACTTGACTTAACATCCTTTAATTGCAAGGAAATAATCAATGCCACTATTCCAAAAAACAAATACGGTATAAGAACATATTGTATTCCGATCACTGAAAAAAGTGCACCAGCGAGTAAGGATGATATAGCAAAACCCGCTGAACCCCACATTCGAATACCACCAAATGATATGTTTAAATCATGCGCACGGCGCTGCGCTAAACTGTCACCTAGTGCCCCAACTGGTGAAGAAAAGAAGAAAAATATCGCTCCCACAACTAAAAACATGAGCAATGAATCCATCTGGAAAAAGATCGTACTTACGATAATTAGACCCATTAAGGAAGTGAACAACGCCCACTTTACTGTCTGGTACTTGTCACTCATATATCCCCATAACGGTTGAGAAAAAATTGCTGCAAATGGTCCAATTGCTAGCACCCAACCAATTTCCGTTCCTTCTAAGCCTTTATATTGTAAAAATAGCGGTAAAAAACTAACGATAATCGTATTTGCTGCATGAAAATTAAATAACAGCATCTTTAATGGTAATACGGAGTCTTGTTGGTGCACTATAGCCATCTCCTTAACACGTAAACCCTTTTGCAAAAATAGGGACATCCGTTTCTTGATAGTTCTACTATCATAGCATAAATATGTTCATGAGTGCACTTTAGTTTTGTCTTACTATCAGTTCAAATGCGGACGATCTGCCTAGCCAGTTTGCTCCTTTTTAAACAATTGTTTCTCTCTCCATTTCCCATAACGGAAATATAGAAAAGCAAATACACTTGATATTACAAAACTAATGCCCATGCCCAGCGCAATACCCTTTTCTCCAAATAATTCAGAGCATAGATAAGTTAATGGATAACGCAGTAGCCAAAAAGAAATTAGATTTAATATTAACACCTGATACATAGCACCAGATGCACGTACAATTCCATTTAAGACAAAGTTAATACCTAAAAACGGGTAGAAGAAGGCAATGATTGTTAGAAATTGTGCACCAAACCTTACTGACGCCTCATCTTGAATAAATAAGCGAATGCCGTACTCAGCAAACAAGACAATCAGCAACGCGAATATAAGCATAATTACAAGATTATAAACTACACCATAGACAGATATTTTTTTGACTCGATCCCATTTATTTACACCAATATTTTGCCCAGCCATACTATTTACCGCTGTACCTAATGCGTGTGCCGGCAGCATGAATAAACTGTCTAGCCGCTGCGCTGCACTAAATCCTGCTACAACACCCTCGCCGTGTGCATTTACAACGCTTAAAATTGCCGCACTACCGGCAGAGATTACCGACATTTGCAGTCCTGATGGAATGCCTAAATGAAGTATTAAGGAAACCTCTTCCCTTTTTGGAATAGTAGGAACCGAGAATGGGGCTAATTTATGTTTCAATACATAAACAATCCCTACAACAAACGCCGTACCTTGTGAAATAACTGTAGCGTAAGCGGCTCCGTTTATGCCTAAATTAAGGACAGAAATAAAGATTGGATCTAATACAATGTTCAGAATAACCGCTAACAAGACAAAGCGCATTGGAGTTCGACTGTCTCCAAGCGCCCTAAGAACTGTTCCGATAAAATTGTAGCCTAGCAGAAATAAGATACCGATTGCGTTGATCTGCAAATAGGTTTTAGCGTCATTAATCATCAAATCTGGAGTATTTAAAAGTTTTAATATCGGCTCTGCAGCTAGAAATCCAACCACACCTAACACAATTGCCATCCCCGCTAGTGTGACAACAAATGCATTCAAATAGTTTGCTAGTCCGTTCTCATTTCCTTTGGACTTTTGCTGAGATAAGACGGTAAGTGTTGTATTATTTATACCAATTATGAACGACAGCATTGTAAAAATAACCGTACTAGATATCGCTACACTTCCTAATGCATTTGCCCCTAACAAGTTACCTACCCATAAACTGTCCGCGAATTGGTAGGAGACTTGCAGTAAGTTAGTAAGCATAATTGGTGTAGAAAATAAGAATAATTGCTTCACAATACTTCCCGTTGTAAAATCATGTTGCTTTTTCATTCAGAACCGCTTCCTTTCCGTATAGCATGCAACATTTTATCATGTCTTACTACTCGAAAGCATTGATCATGACTTGCTCTTTGTTTATTGTTTAGATAATAGCCGGGATATGGTTGGCTTACCATCCCACCGTACCTCACTTGTTGCTTGCCGCTCTTTTACCGCATCTTCCTCCAATAGTAAAAAGAAGTTTTTCGTAGGCAGATGACCGAGGTTATGCTTTTCGCAGAGTCGATCTAAATAAGTACGCATCACAGATAATTGACTAGATTGATTGTCCCCAGTGTCGGAGAAAGCATATAACACACTAGCGACAGGCACTCGTTTCACTTGAAACTTGTCCGCTACACGGAGGAAAAAGTCCCAATCCCAATAATTTCGCATTGCTGGGTCAAATCCACCGAGTTGCTCGTAGGTTTGCTTACGAAATAATGATCCTGATGGAACATATGTAGAAAATTTTCTCATCGCTTCAAGATCATACGTATAAGCAAACAAAAACCGACTTTTCGCATGTCTCGTATTTTTTATACTTTGATAATTAACAATTTCGACATCTGTGTAAACTAGGTCATATCCCTTACTTTCCTCCACCATTTGTTCAATATGAAAAGGCAATAGCAAATCATCATCATCAATTAACATGATCCAGTCCGCACGCGCATGTGTAACGCCTATATTTCTCGCTTGCACATGATGTATATTATTTTCTTGATTGATGATCTTTATTTTCAATTCCTTATACAACATTAGCAATTCATCCACCGGTTCACCCGCATCATTAACGATAATCACTTCAAATGATTGATACGATTGTCTACTTAACGATTCTAGTAGTTCAGCAAGGGCATACAATCGGTTATAAGTAGGAATAACAACAGAAACAATTATATCGGACACAGATTTCACTCCTTTAGGCACGGATTCTTTCAATAAATGAGAGCTGCCTTTACGGCAACTCCTTGCAGAAAATGATGCTATTGCTTTTTTTGTATTGCTTCATAATAAGTGTCAAACTGGCGCGCCATTTCCACATCTAAATCTGTTAAGCCCTTTGCCTGCCAGGATGAGATCTTAACAGTTATCCGTTTATAATCTATCGAAATAAATGGGTGGTGATTCATGTCCTCTGAGTAATTAGCAATACTCTGCACAAAATCGATTCCCGTTAGATATTCTTTAAATCGGTATTTTCTTTCGATCCATTTCTCATCCACACGTTCCCAATCCGTAAGTTCCTGTAAAGCAGCTTCTATTTGTTCTTCCGTTAACCTTTCCACAACAAATCCCTCTCTTCGTAAAGTTTGTTACTTTTCATTATTTGAAGGAACTCCGTCGTAACGTAGTGCTCGTGATTTCCGCTCCAGGCAGTCGCTTTCCGCGGGCACGGCTTCAGCTAACTCAGAAGCAAAGAGCGCTTCTGAGTGGATCTTCAGCTCGCGCTTTTCCCGCTGGAGTCGACTGCCTGGAGCTACAATCACCCAATATAAAGAGCTATCCCGTTAGCAGCGGAGGAAATCCACTTCGACTCCTGAGGCCCGGCAAGGGTCATGCAGGCGTTGTCCGACAAGGACGGGTTTAGCCTGTAGTCCTTAAGAAACGGCCTAAGTGAGACCCCGCAGGAGCGAAGCGACGAGGAGGCTCACTAGCCCCCCGCGGAAAGCGAAGTGGATTTCCGGAGCGGTGCTAGCACTCTCCAAGTTACGACGCATACTAGCTATTTACACATTAACAACACTCTTTCAGAAAACAACCTATCCTAAAGATCTTTCTATCTATTATAAAGTAATCAACTACACAAGAAAAAATTTACGCACATCTAGTAATAAAGCCCTTACATTTCGGTAAGACTAGTAATACATTATTGAATAAAATTTTTTACGTAAATTTGTAAAGGCTTACACCTACTACCGAAAGGAGCTGAAAATCATGACTATCTTGCGTGAAGCAGTGGAAAGGCAACGACAATACATGATTAACAAGATCATAACAGAAGGTATCGCGATGAACGATGATGTGCTTTTACATGACAAGACGATCACAGAACTAGTTAACGAGTACGAACAGTCTCAAGTATTGAATCAATAGGACATGCGAAAGGCAGCCCTTTTTATGAGCTGCCTCGACTAACTATTTATCCTAGCCTATCTTGTAGGCGGAAGCATACAACTTTAGGATCTGTCATTGTCTCGATCGCCGTTTTTACCCCTTCACGACCAAGACCAGATCCTTTTACACCACCAAAAGGCATCGCATCAATTCGATAATCACTGCTATCATTAATCATCACGCCACCGACATGCAAGTGCTTAATGGTATAAAATGCTTTGTCGATATCAGAAGTAAAGATACCCGCTTGCAAGCCGTAATTGGTATTATTAGCATAGCGAATTGCTTCTGTTAAACTATCTACCGGATGGATGATTACTACCGGGCCAAATATCTCTTCTTGTGCAATTTTTGCCACCTGAGAAACATTCGTTAATACGGTTGGTTGGTAGAAGGCTCCATCTCTTCTGCCACCAACTTGAATCGAAGCTCCTTCTGCTACAGCTTCATTTACCCAGGATTCTACACGCGCTGCTTCCGATTC
Organism: Radiobacillus sp. PE A8.2; assembly: GCF_045635475.1. Taxonomy (NCBI): domain Bacteria; kingdom Bacillati; phylum Bacillota; class Bacilli; order Caryophanales; family Bacillaceae; genus Radiobacillus; species Radiobacillus sp. PE A8.2. Next base: position 14,505 of record NZ_JBJGXI010000062.1, read on the forward strand.
ATTGATCATCGGACCAACATCTGTGAGCTCATCCCGCTTGAATCCTAAACGAAGCTCTTTCGTCCGCTCTGAAAAAGATTGAAGGAAATCATCGTATACATCTTGTTCCACATAAATGCGCTGTACACCGATACAGTTTTGACCTGCTGCTGCAAATGCACCAGATACACATGCCTGCACAGCATCTTGGACATTAGCATCATTCAGCACAATTACAGGTGAGTTGGAACCTAGCTCCATGTTCAACTTCTTAATCCCTGCTTGCTCAGCAATCCGTTCACCTGCATGTAATCCACCAGTAAAGCTGACCATTTTCACTGAAGGGTGTGTGATTAAGGTTTCTCCAATTTCTCTTCCTGATCCAGTAATAACAGAAAGATAACCTGCTGGCAGTTCAGCTTGTGAAAAAGCTTCCGCTAATAATAGCGCACTTAATGGTGTATCAGACGCTGGCTTAACAACAACCGCATTACCTGCTGCTATTGCTGGACCGACTTTATGCGCTACTAAATTTAACGGGTCATTGAATGGTGTGATTGCACCTACAACTCCGATTGGAAAGCGGTATTGGTAACCAACCCGATTTTCACTGCCTTCATTTTGGTCAAAATTGATCGTCTCGCCATTTAACCTTCTCGCTTCTTCTGCACTAATTTCAATCGTTTGAATAGAACGTTCCACTTCACTACGTGATTCATTGATTGTTTTACTACCCTCTGAAGCTATCGTTGTTGCAAATAATTCTTTGTGTTTTTTCATATAAGATGCTGCCTGGTGAAGTACTCGCATCCGTTCATGTGTTGGAAATTCACGATTTTCAAAAGCTTGCTCCGCCAACCCTATTGCCTCGGTCATATCTTCCTTCGAAGCAAGTGGAACCTTAGCTAACAATTGGTTATCCTCTGGATTAAACACATCAAATGTCTGATTGGCATCCGTCCATTTACCACCGATGAACATTTTCTTTATCTCAACTTGTATTTGCATGATCGACCCTCCTTACACATTGGTTAACACATGCTGTCTTTTAAAATCGATTAAATCAATTAATAGCGAATAGCCAGTTTCTACTAACCCTGCACCCGCACCTGTGAGCATAATCGGTCCAGCAAGATCACATTGATACAAAATTGCATTCGTTGGACCAGTTACATTTGCAAGTGGATTTTCGTTATCCAATAACTCCGGCTTTACTGATGCTTTGACTTGGCCATCCTCTTTTTTTATCCGGGCTATCAGTCGCCATTTTTGATTATTTTCTAATGCTTCTTGCACCTGACTATTTGTCATGTCAGAAATACCTTTACAATAAATATCTTCTGCAGCAATTGGTGTATCCATCAAATACGTTGATAAAATTGCTGCTTTATATCTTGCATCATAGCCTTCCACATCACTCGTTGGATCTGCTTCGGCATACCCTAATTTTTGTGCTTTTTCTAACGAATCTTGATAAGTTTTCCCTTTTTCCATTTCTGTTAATATATAATTGGTCGTACCGTTTAGAATTCCTGATATCTCGGTTATTTCATTACCGGCGAGTGTTGTGACTGGCATCCGCAATGCCGGTGTTCCACTCATCACTGTTCCTTCAAAGCCCCAGTAAGCTCCGTTCTGTTCTGCTAAATCTGCTAACTCCTTATAAGCTAATGCAACCGGGCCTTTGTTTGTGGTAATAACACTTTTTCTATTTTTAAAAGCAGTTCGGCAATGATCTATTGCAGGCTGACCCGTTTTCACATCGGTAAAAGTAACCTCGACAATCATATCCGCATTCGAATTTTCGATTGTTTCTATACTACTCCAACCTTTTTGAATGCCAGCTTTGTCCGGATAATTTTCAACATTACCTGTATTTTTTACTACATCTAACAAGCTGTTCATATCAAGGCCATCCGGGTGATAAACCGAACCTTTCATTATATCTGACACCGCAACAACAACTGGGTCTAACCCTTGTTTTTCTTTAAGTTCTTTCTGCTTATCAATGAAAAGCTGTACAAGTGACTGCCCGACGCCTCCAAATCCTATAAAAGCAACTTTTGTTTGCAATTCATTCACCTCCAAAATTGGCCGTTCTTTAATAAACGATGGGTGGATGATGTTAATAACGCTACACCAATTGGTAAAGCTTCCTCATTAATTTGAAAATCAGAAGTATGCAAGTGTTTGACTGAGTCATCCATGCCGCAGCCAAGGAAAAACATCGCTGCAGGTATTTTTTCAGTTATATGTCCGAAATCCTCTCCACCCATACCAAACGGTGCTTCGTAAATCGGCATACGCGAATACGTAGCTAACGCTGTCTCTTTAACCATCTCTGTTATAACAGGATCGTTATAGAGTGCAGGCTCACCTCGTTCAATATCTAGATAATACGTGCCTCCAAAGGCTTCCGCTATTTTAGCTACGCCTTCTAATTCATTGATGAGCAATTCTCTCACTTCGGTTGTATAGGATCTGATCGTTCCGTTAATTTGAACATTTTCCGGGATTACATTACTTGTATTCCCGCTATGAAGTTCACCTACACTTATCGTACCAACATCCAAAGGATTGATTTTTCTACTAATTAAACCGTAGATTGCTTGCAGGACATGACTTGCCATCCAAATTGGATCCGTGCCTTGATAAGGATAACCACCATGACTTCCTGTACCTTGAATATCTAATGTAAAATTATCAATATTCGCCATACTCGGCCCTTTATTGATTTGTAATTCTCCTGCTTTTCTCCATGGGCACATATGCAAGGCAATCGCAGCTTCCAGGTCATCTATCGCTCCTGATTGTAGCATGTATGGTGCACCTGTTAATCCATGATCATCGGTATTCTCTTCTGCCGGTTGAAATATTAACTTGATCGTCCCTTGAATTAAACCAGCTTTATAATCTTCCGCCAGTAAGGTTGCCGCTCCAAGCAGCATAGCAGTATGGGCATCATGCCCACATGCATGCATTACTCCCTTGTTTACGGATGCATAATCCAAACCGGTTTGTTCTTCTATCGGAAGTGCATCCATATCAGCACGGACGCCAATTACTGGTCCGCTTCCACTCGAAAGTGTTGCGACAATACCATAGCCAGCAATCCCGGTTTTAATATTATAAACTTCCAACGACTCTAAAACTTGTTGCACGAAGGCACTCGTTTCCTCTTCTTGAAAGCTTAGCTCCGGGTATTTGTGAATGTGACGACGCCAGGAAACTAATTGATCATATAATGCTTTAGACCGCATCTCCATGCTCGTTTTTTCAACTTGCAAGGGATCACCTCCCTTTAGTTACTTACCAAGATACTTTTTGGAAGTGAATGAAACGCCTGTTCTAAATCTTGAATTAAATCATCAATGTCTTCAATACCTGCTGAATAACGAATCAAACCTTCTGGAATACCCATTGCCGCTCTTTCTTCCGGTGTACACTCAACGTGACTCGTTGTTCTTGAAGGACCGACAACCGTTTCAACTGAGCCTAAGTTCGCCGCTCGGTTCGCATATTTTAGTTTTGGTAGTAAATGGCGTACCGTTTCCACTCCACCTTTAACGGAAAAGCTTAACATACCACCAAAGTTACTCATTTGTTTCTTCGCAATATCATGCCCTGTGTGACCTTCAAGCCCTGGATAAAAAACATCTTCTACAACATCTACTGTTTGCAGGTAACGAGCAACAGCCATCGCATTATCACATTGTTTATCCACACGAAGCTTTAATGTCTTCATGCCGCGTAGTAATAAATAGGCAGCCATTGGATCTAATGTCGCGCCATTAATTTCACGATAATGATAGATTTGTTCTACAAGTTCCTTCGACCCACACACCGAACCACCTAAAGCATCCGCATGCCCGCCAAGAAATTTAGTTGCACTATGAATGACTAGATCAGCACCAAGTGCTAGTGGCTGTTGGTTCACTGGTGTAGCAAAAGTGTTATCTACAATAACCGTTGCACCAACTGCTTTTCCCGCCTTAGCCATACGCTCTAAATCGGTAATTTTCACCGTTGGGTTTGTTGGTGTCTCAAGATATAGCACTTTACACCCTTTCGCTACTTCTTTTTCAATTGCTTCATGATCGCCAGTGTCACATAGCTCTACTTCTACTTGTTGCTTTGGTAAAAACTCTGTAAAAATTTTGTTCGTTCCGCCGTACGTATCTTTAATGGAAACAACACGATCACCTGGGTAAAGTAATGTTCCTAATGTATTACTAATCGCTGCCATGCCTGTAGCAAAGCTCGTTGCAGCTTCTGCATTTTCTAAGATTCTTATTTTTTCTTCAAACGCTTGAACAGTTGGATTCGTATTCCGACCGTAAATGTGTCCAGGCTTTTTACCGATCGCAACATCGTACCACTCATCCATATCCTCGTACCCAAAAGATACACTGTGAACGACAGGTACTTGTGTTGCTCCAAATGCGAGTGAATCTTTTTCTCCTGCCCAAATGGCGCGTGTTGCAAATTTTGACTCTTCCATAACCATCCTCCTCTATTCGTGTGCATGTAATTGATATTCATTACTTAACTTATTTTTCCACCATGTTGATTAATCGAAAAAGGATCTTTTACGATTAATTCTCTTGGGTAATTCGTAAACGTTTTACAACCTTCTTCCGTTACACGGAATGTTTCACTAATTTCAATACCGTGATCATCAAACCATAGAGCAGGAATTAGGTGAAATGTCATGTTCGGTTGTAAGACTGTTGGGTCTCCCATACGAATACTTGCCGTATGCTCTCCCCAATCAGGTGGATAATTTAATCCAACCGAATAACCGAGACGGGCTTCTTTTTCGTAGCCATGTTTCTTAATACTTTGTCTCCAAATATTTTCTATGTCACCACATGTCATACCCGGCTGTACATTAGATAGCACTTCGTTAATACCTTCTACGACAACATGTTCAATATCTTGTAATTGCTGCGTTGGCTTTCCAATCGACACGGTCCTTGCTAAAGGTACATGGTAACGCTTATAGCAACCCGCTAACTCAACAGTCACTGCTTCGCCTTCCTTATACCTTCTTTCCGACCAAGTAATGTGGGGAGCTGATGTGTTTTCCCCGGAAGGTAATAAAGGTACAATCGCAGGATAATCACCACCATGTTCTTCTGTTCCTGTGATCATCTGATAATATATATTAGCAGCAACATCACATTCTCGATTGCCAGCACGAATGCTATCCACACCTTTATACATCGCTTGCTCGGCAATCTTTGCTGCATATCCCATGTATTCGAGTTCTTGTTCTGATTTAATCATGCGCACATAATTGACCAGTAAATCGCCGTCTTTAAACGTTGCATTTGGCAGATTACTTTGCAATCGTTGAAATGCTTTCGCTGTAAAATAATAACTATCCATTTCTACACCGATATAACGATTACCCTGACCAATCTGCCTGAGGATTTCCGCTACAAAGTCCATCGGGTGGTATACACTTGAATGAACATAATAATCCGGGTAGGCAATAATATTGTCTTCATATATCCACGTAGTAGCCTTTGCGCCGTTAGCATCCATATAGCGTCCGATCCATATTGGCTGTGGTTCATCGATGATAATAATGAGCATCTGGTGCACATAAAATGACCATCCATCATAACCAGTCAAATAATTCATATTTGCAGGATCTGTCACCAACAATACTTCTATCCCACTTTCAGCCATCCGCTGTTTTGTCTTTCTTAAACGATTTTGATATTCAATCATATCAAACGGTAGCATCGGATCTCCTCCTCCCTTAATAAAACTAAATAGTTAAACATCTTATTACACTCATCATATTAAAGTTGCATCATTTTCGTAATGTTCAAACTGTATGAACTTTAGTAAATTTCTGTTATACAACTTTTTCACAGTTCTGCTTTTGTTAAACTATGAATTTAATTGGATCTGGAAATGCGGTTAAAATGTTAGATTGGGAGAGTTGGGTGTTTTGGGGGGTGCAGGGAAGAAATCGTGGAAATGCCGAGGGGTGAACTTTTATGAAGCAACTTAGTAAGGGCGGCGGTAGTTGAGGGGACACAGCAGCGCTTATTTCGCCTAGATATCAAGTTTTGATGATTTGCCGGACACCACAGCCCTTATTAACTAATAAATAGCCACTGTGATAACAATATCGCTGAATTAAGCGCGCTGGTGTCCCCACAATACTTATAATACCTCTTTTGTCACAAATAAGAGCACTGATGACCGCACAAGAATTGCCTTCGATCTTTTAGTGTCCGTTGTAAATGTTTGCACTGCCTAACCCATCGCATGATATCTACATGAATCCACCAAAAAGACACCTAGATTAATAGGTGCCTATTACGAATATCAATTCATTTTTTTAAGCATCCACAGCCTTACACTGAGCTCTAATAAAAATAGATCATCAGAATCAACCAACGACAATTGGGTCAACGACTCGATATTACGCAAGCGATGGAGCAACGATTGTCGATGCAAATTTAACGCTCTTGCCGCTTGGCTTACGTTTCCTTTATATTTGTTATACACAAGAAATGTATACAACAAATCAGTCTGCCTTTTATTATCATAATCCAAAACCGGTTGAATCGTATCCTTTACGATTTCTGCTATCTCCTCATCGTGTGACAAGGCCATTAATAATCGGTTGATTTTTGTATCACTAAACGATGTTCTTTCGCCAGGACCGTGTTGCTTCATCCCTATATCCAAAGCTGATTCTGCCTCTTCAAAGCTTTTATAAAAAGCAAAATGTCCATCTTTATGAATGGCAATTCCCCATGACAAGATAATCTCTGTTACTAGCTCGCTTAAGCGCCGCTCGATAATATCTAAAAATTGGTTGGCAGTCTCCATATACGGATGATTGTCTGCCTCTAAATAGATAATAACTTTGCCATCATCAAACGTTGTCATTGTTCTCCTGTCTAACACATTTCCGGCATAGGTGATTTCTTTTTGAATATAATAATTCATGCTTTGCAGAGAGGAATTAACAGGATTATCATTTTGATTACGTTTCGTACTTTGCTTTAAATGAATGTAGCCAACAATGCAAATATATGGCCTCATCAGATCATATCCAAGTAGTTCTGCTTTTGATATAACTTGACCAGTAACTTCTCCATGATTTTTTGCCAAGTTTAATACAAAGTTATCTTTCAGCCTTATTTCCGTTAGTTCAACTGCATCTTCCTTCACAAAGTAAAGCGCAAATGCTGTCAGCGCATGCTCTAAAACGTTCATGACAAACCATGTTAAGTGGTCTCTATTCTTTGGTTGAAATAATAAATATCCTTGTGCTTTATGATTATTTAAGATCGGAAGTTGGAAGCATACTTGCTGCTCTACTACGTATTCCTCAAGATGATGATAGATAGGATGTTCACTTAATGGAATGTCTGAAGAGGGTATTTGTTGGATTTCGCCTTTTTGTTCCCCACAAAATACACCTAGTAAATGAAGATCAAAGTGCTGGTTTGCTCGGACTTGACGCTGCCCATTCGTAACTGCCACCGGCATCTTTGTGTGGTTATATAGCGCGTCAGTAATATCCAATAATTCTTTATTTTGCAGGACACAATTAATCAGTTCCTGTCTCACTGTTTCCGCTAATTGACGTTCTTCTTGCTTATCCTCCGAAATCTCGCGCATGATAGAATGAATAATATCACCAAACCGTATTTCCCAAGGAATATCAATGATAATAAATTCATGAAGCGCTGCTAATTGTAAAACCCGATCTGGGATATCGAATATATACCTTCCTGTTGCAAACGCTAATACAGATGCACCAGATTGGATCACATCTTTTACAAACTCCTCTATCAAAACGGGATCATCTTCACAGCCAATACCTGTACTCAATACAAATTCATTTTTTCGCACAAAATTTTCAACTGGTACTTCAATGACAGATATCCATTCTATTGATTTCTCATGCAGAAGCTGTTTTCCAGTTTTGACTTTTGAAGTTTCCATTACAGGTAATTTAATCACATCTTCTACGGTTATACCCATAAGTCTTCACCTCAAATCAGTCTTGATGGAACAATCACAATAAAGCCGTACCTTCCATCATAAAATCAAAATAATTACCGATATGAGAATATAAGCCTAATTTCATTTAAACGAATATTCTGTTATTTTAATTGTCTCACGTGCTTCATAATATTTCAATAGAATAATATTTTAATCCTTTTGTACACCAAACCTTGCGTTTATTTCACCTCGCATTAACTCTCTGCGGATTTTGCGTTCATCTTGCGTACGCTTTTTCTTCAACATTTCTTGTCTTATTTCAAATGTTTGTACGCCTTCTTCCCGCTTATTCGCAATCTCAATTAACTGTTCAACATCTGCAAAAGAGTACTTTCGATTACCTTTCGGAGATCTTTCAGGGAAAATTAATTTCCTTTCTTCATAATAACGAATTTGTCTTTCTGTTAACCCTGTAAGCTCGCTAACTACACCGATTGTTATAACCTTTCTTTCCTTATATGAATATTTATTAGTCATGTTTCTCACCACCACAGTTTTAATGTTTTAAACATATTCATATTATTCATTATACATGTAGTACTGCTAACAAAGTATGATTGTGTAAGAAAACCTAACAACAATTATCTGACATAATGAAAAATAGTTTGTTAATAATCCTAACATAAGAGATGCAATTATTCGGATGTTTTTTTACAATAAGGCTATCGAGAAAGGAGCGGACACCATATGGGTCATTTACGCACGGCCGTAGAAAGACAAAGAAACCTTCTTATTCGTAGATTAATTCAATCCGGGGCTACAGACTACTCAGATGCTGAATTATATAACAAAACAATTACTGAATTAGTAGAAGAGTATCAAAAGATTCAGGCTAATGATATAGAGAAAGAAAACATGGAAGTTGGATGAATGGCTTAGAAGGGAGCTATTATAGTGGAACAAGTCTTAGATAAAGAGGCATTTGAATTGGCCAAGAAAATAGTCGAGTTAGACGTGGAGCGTGATCAAATCTGGGAAAACTTAGCCGCACGCGCAGGTGACAAGGCATTTGAATTGTTGAGGTATGTGCAAAATAGTTATTAACTAATAATGAAGTAGTCATTATTCTGATTTCCAACTTTAACCACCTATAGTCGGATTAGATCGTCTTCGAACTATATAAGAGTGCAGATAGCTGTATAAGATAATTATGCAATTAACTGGAAGGTTCACTTTTTCTTTATTATAGAAGAATGTGAACCTTTTTGCTTGCTATGTAAGGTTACCCACAGTCATTTTGGCGGAGTTAAGTCAGGTAACAATGGAGCTGCAAGAAATAAAACCACTGACCTCCACCCTGTCAATATAGCGTTCTCCCAGCTGAGGAAATTCCTCTTGCCATAACCATGCATACACACCCTTTTAAAAGAATAGGATAAACAAATCCGTCTTCTAGAGAGTGTGGTGAATTAGCATGGACCTACCAAGCATTTTGGCTGGCCCAATTGTTAGAAGAGTAACACCAAGTCAAGCCTGCATTTGGATTGCAACTAGTGAAAACTTTCAGCTAGACGCATTGTTGTACGAAATTATAACAGATCCAGATCAGCGAACCGACTACACACCAGTAGCTATACATACCGAATCAGAAACAGTCAGTTTTGGAAAAAAGTTATACATTCATTTAATTCATGTAACCCCAACATCAACCTATCTTCCTACTAATACTTTGCTCGGTTACAATCTATTATTCAGGCAAGAAGCTAATGTGTTAGATTTGCAAAGCTTTGGACTCTTATCCCCACAAAATCCACATGCAATCGTTTATGACAATTTAAAATACCCAACCTTTTTTATTAATACACTAGAAAATACGAATCTAATTTATAGTTCCTGCCGTAAGTTGCACGGCAAAGGGGAGGATGCGCTAGCTAGTGCAGACCTTATACTTCGTGACAATGCCAGGAATTTAGGAAAGCGGCCTAGTTCCTTGTTTTTTATGGGTGACCAAATTTATGCAGATGATGCCCCTGATCCGGTGATTCGATTTCTATCTGCCTTAGGTGACGAACTTATTGGGAGCGAGGAACCTTTACATGAAGTCGATGATAGATTACAACTATCTACCTTTCAAGAAGCATTACAAAAAATCCATGGACGACAATATATCATGGAACAGCTTGCTGCCTTCACTTCCACTCATGCCCATAACCACGTAATCACATTTGGTGAGTATGCTGCTTTATATGTGTTGTCATGGAGTCCAGAGCTTTGGGAGTTAGCCGAGGCTTATGGCGTGTTTGATATTCAACCGAACATGGAGGGTGACTATTATTTTGTTTATTCGAAGGGAGATAAGGAATACACAAAAGAAAAACAACAGCATATCGATCGTTACCAGGAACAACTTGAGGAATTGTATTCATTCAAGCAAACCGTTTCCTACATCCGCCGATTGATGGCTAACACGCCAACTTATATGATATTTGACGACCATGATATTACCGATGATTGGAACCTTACCCAAAACTGGAAAACTAGAGTAAATCAATCTAACTTAGGCCGGCATGTGATCGCCAACGGACTAACTGCCTATTGGGCATTTCAAGGCTGGGGTAATAATCCTAACGCATTCCCCTCGAGCTTTAAGCAGGCGATCGTTGAATATTTTCAGTCGTTATGTCCTAAATCATCATTCTATCAACGCTGGCTCGATTTGCTATGGGATTATGAAAATTGGCATTTCGTTGCACCGACCGTTCCAAAAGCTGTATTTATTGATACACGAACGATGCGTACTTACGATCCCTTACCGCGTCCAACCTCGATTGGTAGTATTATAGAAGAAAACCCGAAAAGCGCCCAGTTAATCAGCAAGCACGGATGGAAACAAATATCTGATAAATTACTAGCCAGCGGTTGGGAAAAGGGAAATAAGTTACTGATTGTTTCTGCAACTCCGTTATATGGGATTGGGCTAATCGAGTCTTTTTTAGATAAACTTATTTATCCGTTGCGCTCGTTCGGTCTCCCAATCGAGCAAATGATCGATTTTGAAGCATGGAAATATAACGGGGAAGGATTTAATCTATTTATCCAACAGATTGCCGAGTGGCAGCCTAGTTCTTGTTTAATTTTATCCGGCGATGTTCACTATGCGGCATCAGTAAAATCACATATCCAGTTTTCCAACAGCACGGAAATGAACTTATATCAGTTCACGAGTAGTCCGACTAATAATCAAAGCTTCTATGGATTATGGGGAGCGGTTATGAAAAGAATCATTGCTAACAATGCAAAAAGAAGAAAAAAACCAATTTACCGCTTTTGCGATGATGATTACCATTTATGTATAGAGGATTATTGTACATCATGTCCAGCGAGTTATAAATGGAAAGAAACGATCAGGTACCTAGCGGCAGATGATAGTGCAATTATACACATTGATAATAATGTGGGGCTACTGTCTTTAACTCCAGATTCAGCTCGTAATAGTTTGCTCCAATATTATGGTCTTTACAGCAACGAGAAACACTATACGAGAATTGATTTATAAATTATAAAGAATTAGCAATTATCTTTTTAAAAAAAAAGGGAACTTGGACTGTATCTTTCAAGTTCCTTTTATGTCTCACTTCTATTGAATTTGTAATAAAGTCTCATTATTTTTTATAAGGAAGTTCCTATTTTTCGAATGATAAACCCTCTTCTTCCAATGCAGCCCTTAGTTTAGGTAAAGAAGCTGGTCCCATTCCATGTAATTGCAGAACATCTTTTTCAGTAAGTTTAGATAGTTGTTTCAGACTTGTTATTCCATTGTTTTCTAACCCTCTTCTTGCTGGTGCTGATAGCCTTGAAAGGAAACCACTATCAGGCTTAAGTTCTTTCTCACAAGTCGGACAGCTTAGACAATCGCTACTTTTATAGAATTTATGTCCCTTTTCGCAAAATCTTAATGTTTTTGAAGTTGTCATTTGTACATAGCTCCCTTATTAAGGTGATTTTTGTTGATACACTTAGCGATTAATCTGCTATTTTTTTAAATCATTCACAACTGAGTCAATTTCATAATTACCTTATACAGCTATCTACATCCGCATATAGTTCGGAGGCGGTTTAATCCGACTATATGTGGATGTAGATAGTTAAAAATAAGTATTATGAAATTGACTAAACTATTATTTTAAACTTTAACATAGTTTTTCTATCAATTTTTGTTTTGTAAACTATTCGTAGGTTAAAACTTGAAAAAGCATATGTGATCGGTGTTACCTGGGCTTTATCTTAAATTGGCTTTGCATCTAAGCTTTGTAATATGGCAAAACAAA